>DATMPT010000189.1:0-5091 GCA_035567355.1 Solirubrobacteraceae bacterium | reverse complement strand
TGGTGTCGTCGGCGTCCAAGGAGGCCAACAGCTGGTCCATCACGCGAGGCGTGCGGAGCAGGCGCTCGAGAGCCCAGGCGATCGCCGTGGCAGTCGTCTCATGCCCCGCGACGAGCATCGTGACGAGCTGATCGCGCAATTCGCGGTCGCTCATAGGGACGCCATCCTCGTCGCGGATTGTGAGCAGCATCGAGAGCACGTCCCCGCGGGCGTCCAGGGCGCCGTCCTCCTCGGCGTCCGTCTCCAACTCGCGGCGACGTGCAGTGATCTCCGCATATAGCAGCTCATCGATGCGATCGCGCTTACGCCGGTACTTCCCCCACGGACTAAATCGGCCGAGGTCGACGCGGCCCAGCGGCGTGACGTAGCCCGGTGCAGCCAGCACCGGAATATCAAAAAGAACTGGCAAGAGGAGCCGCAATTCCTCGGCGCGCACCGGGTCGCGAACGCCGAAAACGATCTTCGAGATCACCGCCATCGTGATCCGCTCAGCAACCGGACGCAGCGAGAACGGCTGGCCGTCTGGCCAGGTAGCAATATCGTCCAGCGTCTTCTGCGTAACGAAGTCCGCCCACTGCTGCAGGCGCTCCCCATGCAGCGGCGGGAGCAGGAGTTTGCGTATGCGCAGGTGCTCCTCCTCATCCAGCACAATCACGGAGCTGGGCCCGGTCGACTGGCGCAGGATCGCGTAGGCCTCGCCGGCGTGAGCTATCTCGGCCGGCAAACGCAGGATCTGCTTAGCAGCGGACGTGGTCGCGAAGCATAAGACCCTGCCCCCGTACAGAAACGGAAAGCGAATCCGAAACGGGGAGCCATACCGTTCGACGTTCTCGTTGAAGAACCGGTGCTGGCCGATCGCCCACTGGATGACTTGGACGAAGGAAGGAGACGCAGGCCCCGGGTAGGATGATACATTCATACGATAAATGTATCAAATGTATCTTCAGAGAAGATGACCGGCGCCCAGTCTCCAAAGACGTCCGTCGGCCGCTCGGGATGGCCGCGTTCGGAGTTCTGGGAGCCGCGCTGGCTGCTTGGGCGCGACGTGCGGCGACTGATCGCCGGACTCGATCCAGAGCGGCACGATGCCGAGATCACGCACCTCTCGCTCGAGGTTCTGACGCCTCCGATGTTCGCGCATCTGGGCTACGCAAGCGCGGGAATTCGCGTGAACGCGATACCGCGCGTTGCGAAGCGCGTTGTCCGCGACGGCACTGGCGATCAGATCGTGCGCCCGTGGGTGCGCGACGCAGACACTCTCACCTTCTTCAGCGAGCTCATGCGCCGCGGACATCGCAGCGCCGCAGGCGCCGCCGCGTGCGAGCGAATCCAAAGTATTCACAAATCGGTTGGCGGGGTGCTCAACGAGGATCAAGTCCACACGCTATGCACCCTGATCTTCTACAGCGAGAGGCTCGCTCAGACCATGGGCCATCGGGTGCACACAGATGTCGAGAATGAGGCTCGCCTGAGCTTCTGGCTCGGTATCGCTCGGCACATGCGCCTGCGCGATGTTCCGCAGACGCGGGTCGAGCTAATGGCCTGGATGGAAGACCACGAGCGCAGGCATTTCGCGCACGCGCCGGAGTGTCGGACGGCCGCAGAGGCGCACATTCGGGCCATCGAAGGCTGGTTCCCGGGCCCGCTGAAGCCACTCGCGCGCAGCATCATGGTTGCGACTATGGATGATCGCCTACGCGACTGCCTCGGCTACGAGCCTCCGTCAGCGGTAACCATCGCCGCTATGCGCGCTGGCTGGCGTGGCTTCGTAATGAGCACGCCGGTGCTCCCGGTGCGGCTCGACAGTTCGTGGGTGAAGTCGTTCAGTCGCGTCGGCCCGAGTCCCGATCTCGAGCGCATCGGCTACGGCACCTATGGCGAGGAGTCACCGCAAGAGCCGTCGATGTGGCAGCTACTTCGGCGATCACACAGCCCGGGTCGCTAACGTGGCTATGGCGGGGCCTGGGTTCGCGAGCCTGCGAGCTTCGGGTTTATAGTCCGGGTTCGAGTCCAGTCGCTCCCATTTCGGGGGGAGCAGCTGCGCTAATCGAATGCGCCGGCCAGTCGGCGTGCTCGTCTACGGCGAGGCGCAGGGAGTGGGGCGAGGCGCGGGGTACACGCCGCGCTTTCCGAGGGCCGAGTGCTTGTCCAAGCGTGAGCTTCCGGTGCGTCTGCGACGATCCCAACATGCTACCATTTTGGTATGAGCAAGCAGATCGCGGTTCGCCTCCCGGATGAGCTAGTTGACTTCGTCGATGAGCGGGTCGGCGCGGGCGCCGGGCGCAGTCGGGCGGCCGTCGTGACTCGCGCACTCGAGCGGGAGCGTAGGCGGGTGATCGCGGCGCGGGATGCAGAGATCTTTGCCCACACTGCCCCAGACCCAGAGCTCGCCGGGCTCGCCGAGCACGCCGTAGACCTGCCTTCTTCACTCGGTTGATGCGCCCGATTCACGTTGCGCGGTTGGACAAGGCTAGGCCGGTCCTGATTCTCACGCGCGAGCTCGTCCGTCCCCATCTGGGAACGGTCACGGTCGCGCCGATCACCACGACCGTCCGTGGTCTCTCGACGGAGGTGCCCGTCGGGGCCTCCAACGGTCTCGCGGAACCTTCAGTGGTCAGCTGCGACAACGTCACCACCATCCCCGCCGGTGCCTTGGGAGCGCAGATCGGTGGCCTGCTCGACGCCCAAGAGCCTGCCCTTGGCGAGGCGATCCGGGCCGCCTTCGACCTCGAATGATCAGAGCCCAGCCGGCCTGGGATGCCCAGCCGGCCATGGTTTGACCCTAGCCCTTAGGGGCCCGCCAGGATCGGAGATTTCGGGGAGGCCGTCTCTGCGCAATGATTGCGCGATGCCCGAGCCTTCCGAGGTCGCCGTGACGGCTCCCTTCGCCGGGGTGGTGGTCACGATTGAGCATCCGCCCGGGGGGAGCGTGCGCGCTGGTGGCGCCCTGGTGGTTTTGGAGGCGATGAAGATGGAGCACGAGGTGGTCTGCGAGGTTGGCGGGGTTGTGCGCCGGGTGAAGGTCGCGGTCGGCGATGCGGTCCGGGCGGGAGACTTGCTCGTGACCCTGATTGCCGGCGAGGGCGCGATGCATGCGGCACGGGAGGGACCGGATCTCGCCGCGGGCGACCTCGGTGCCGGGGACCTCGATGCCGGGGATCCTGCCGGCCGCGACGATCTCGCCGCGGTGCGCGAGCGCCACGCGCTCGGACTAGACGCCGCCCGCCCTGAGGCCGTGGCACGACGCCGCGCACGGGGGCGGCGCACCGCGCGCGAGAACCTCGGCGATCTTGTGGACGAGGGAACCTACGTCGAGTATGGCCCGCTCGTCTTTGCCGCCCAGGAGCGTCGCCGCTCGCGCGAGGAGTTGATCGCGAGCACGCCCGCGGATGGGCTTGTCGCGGGGGTTGGGGAGGTCGAGGGGAATCCCATCGTGGCGGTGTCCTACGACTACACGGTGCTCGCCGGCACCCAGGGGATGCGCGGTCACCTCAAGAAGGACCGCCTCTTCGAGATCGCCGGGCGCCGGCGCCTGCCGGTCGTCCTGTTCGCCGAGGGCGGGGGCGGGCGCCCGGGCGATGTGGACTGGCCGATCGTGGCCGGCCTCGACTGCCGTGCCTTCAACCTCTTCGCTCGCCTCAGCGGCCTGGTGCCGCTCGTGGGGATCGCCTCGGGTTACTGCTTTGCGGGCAATGCCGCCTTGCTTGGTTGTTGCGACGTGGTGATCGCCACCGAGGACTCCTCGATCGGCATGGGCGGCCCTGCGATGATCGAGGGGGGTGGGCTCGGCCACCACCAGCCTGCTGAAGTCGGCCCGATCGACGTGCAGCACGCCAATGGCGTGGTCGATCTGCGCGTGTCCGACGACCGGGCAGCCGTGGCGATGGCCAAGCGCTACCTCTCCTACTTCCATGGCCCCGTCGAGCGCTTCACGGCACCTGACCAGCGCCTGCTGCCCCAGATCGTCCCCGAGCAGCGCAAGCGCGCCTATGAGGTGCGCCGCGTGCTCGAGGTGCTCTGCGACGAGGCTTCGCCACTCGAGCTGCGCGGCGGCTTCGGCCCGGGCATGGTCACCGCGCTCGCGCGGATCGAAGGCAAGCCGCTCGGTGTCCTCGCCAATGACCCCGCCCACCTGGGCGGCGCGATAGACGCCGACGCGGCCGACAAGGCCGCGCGCTTCCTGCAGATGTGCGACGCGTTTGGCTTGCCGGTCTTGTTCCTGTGCGATACCCCTGGCTTCATGGTTGGGCCCGAGGCCGAGCGGACGGCGACCGTGCGTCATTTCTCCCGTCTGTTCGTGATCGGCGCCAACCTGGAGGTCCCGTTCGGCACGATCGTCCTGCGCAAGGGCTACGGCCTTGGCGCCCAGGCGATGGCCGGCGGCTCCTTCAAGGCGCCCTTGTTCACGGTCGGCTGGCCCACCTCGGAGTTCGGGGGCATGGGCTTGGAGGGCGCGGTGCGTCTCGGCATGCGCCGCGAGCTTGACGCGATCGAGGACCCCGAGGAGCGCGAGCGCGTCTTCCGCGCAACGGTCGCGGCCGCATACTCGCATGGCGAGGGTTTGAACATGGCTGCATACGGTGAGATCGACGACGTGATCGACCCGGCCGACTCACGGCGTTGGATCGCCACGCTGTTCGACCCCCCGGGCGATGACTGGCGCCGGCGCACAGTCAAGCGGCGCCCAAACATCGACACCTGGTAAGCCAGGTGCGTGATCCTGAGCCGCTCAAGTCGCGCTCGAAGCGAGTCGGATCGTGTGCCTACCCCGCCTGCGGCTCGGCCGGGGCCGGGCCGGTCGAGGACCCTGGGCCAGCCGCCGGCTCGGGGCCGGAGCCCGTCTCCGGCGGTGCGCTCACCCGCGCCCGGAACACGTGAAACGACCAGCCTTGGTAGAGCAGCACAACCGGGAAGAAGATCACCGCGACGACCGTCATCACGACGAGCGCGTAATGGCCGGAGGCCGAGTTGTTGACGGTCAGGTCGTAGGCGGCATTGGTGCTCGAGACCATCACGTTCGGATACAGGTCGATGAAGATCGAGCCGGCGGTCGCCGCGATCGCGACGGCCGAGGAGGCAAAGGAGAGGCCG
>DATMPT010000188.1:0-6452 GCA_035567355.1 Solirubrobacteraceae bacterium | reverse complement strand
CGCTGCACGAGCCGGTGCCGATCCAGAAGCCGAGCGCCACCGAGCGCACGTTCTCCATGCGCTCGGTGATCACCCGCACGCCGTTATCCAGCGTGGTTATCTGATGTCGAGGCAACCTGAGGCCCGCGAAGGCCTTAGTCGCGGTCGCGGCCACCGTGGCGGGGACGACCCGAGCCGCGGTCGCCGCTGGATCGGGCCCCACCCGCCCGACCATCACGGCCATTACGGTCGCCGCTGCGCGGCGGACGACCGCCGGGGCGGGCGGGACCGGATCCTCCACTGCCGACCGTGGCGAGCTCCTCGACGCTCTTGCCGGCGATCTCGGGATCGTCGGCGAGCCGCAGACCGATGCGCCCGCGCTCGCGGTCGACCTCGACCACGCGCACGGCGATCTCATCGCCCTTGTTGAGCACGTCCTCGACCGTGTCCACGCGCTGGCCGGGCGAGACGTTTGAGATGTGAAGCAGCCCGTCGGTGCCCTTGGAGAGCTCGACGAAAGCGCCAAAGGTCGTCGTCTTGACGACCTTGCCGGCGAACTCGTCGCCGACCTCGACCTCCTTCATCATCGTGCGGATGCGCTCCACCAATGCATCGCCAAGCGCGCCGTTGGCCGAGTAGACCAGGACCTGGCCCTCGTCGTTGACGTCGATCTGCGATTCGAACTCCTCGGAGAGCCCGCGGATCGTTTCGCCGCCCTTGCCGATCAGCATGCCGATCTGCGACGGGTCGATCTGGATCGTCTGGATGCGCGGGGCGTGCTGTGAGAGCTGCTCGCGCGGGCCCTCGATCACCTCGGCCATCTTGCCGAGGATGAACGTGCGCGCCTTGTGCGCTTGGGTTAGAGCATCGCGCAGGATCTCGAACGTGACGCCTGAGATCTTGATGTCCATTTGCAGGGCGGTGATGCCCCGATCGGTGCCGGCCACCTTGAAGTCCATGTCTCCGAGGTGGTCCTCCACGCCCGCGATGTCGGTGAGCACGATGTAGTCCTCGCCCTCCTTGATCAAGCCCATCGCGATCCCCGCGACCGGGCGCTTGATCGGCACGCCCGCGTCCATCAAGGACAAGGAGGAGCCGCACACCGAGGCCATCGAGGAGGAGCCGTTGGACTCGAAGATGTCCGAGACCACGCGGATCGTGTAGGGGAAATCCTCGATCGAGGGGATCACCGGCACGAGCGCACGCTCAGCCAAGGCGCCATGACCGATGTCACGACGCTTGGGGCCGAGACGTCCAGCCTCACCCACCGAGAACGGCGGGAAGTTGTAATGGTGGAAGTAGTACTTCTTTGTCTGCAGGCCGAGCGTGTCGAGGCGCATCTCCTCCTTGAGCGTGCCCAGGGCCGCTGCGCTGAGCGCTTGGGTCTGTCCACGTGTGAACAGCGCCGAGCCGTGCGTGCGCGGGGTGACGCCGACTTCGATCGTGATGTCGCGGATCTCGTCCTCCGCGCGACCGTCGGGGCGCTTCTTGTGGATCGCGATGCGCTCGCGGATGATCGCCTTCTCGAGCTTGTCGAAGGCGAGCTGCGCTTCCGCCCTGCCCGCCTTGGCCTCCTTGGCCGTCTCCTCGCCGGCGCCCTCGGGCGCGGCGGGACCGTACTCGGCGAGGATCGCCTCCTCGACCGCCTTGCAAGCGTCCTGGCGCTCGAGCTTGTCCTCGACCTGCGTGGCCTCGTCCAGAGCGCCGCCATGTGATGCCTTCACCTTCGCGAGCAGCTCTGGATCGACGCTGGGCGCCGTGATCGGGGTCTTCTCCTTGCCGACCTTCTCGGCAAGCTCGTGCTGCAGCGCACAGATCTTCTTGATCGCCGAATGCGCGATGTCCAAGGCGTCGAGGATCTCGGCCTCTGAGATCTCGTTCGCGCCGGCCTCGACCATGAGGATGGCGTCCTCGGTGCCGGCGACGGTGAGCTCGAGCTCGCTCGCCCCGAGCAGGTCCTCCTCCCGCGGATTCACGACGAAGTTGCCGTCGATCTTGCCGATCCGCACCGCGCCGACCGGACCGGCGAACGGGACGTTTGAGATCATCAGCGCCGCGGAGGCGCCATTCATCGCGAGGATGTCATACGGGTGGACGTGGTCCACCGAGATCGGGATCGCCACGAGATGGGTCTCGTAGTTCCAGCCCTTGGTGAACAGGGGGCGCAGGGGACGGTCGATCATGCGCGCGGTGAGCGTCGCCTTCTCTCCCGAGCGTCCCTCGCGCTTGAAGAACGAGCCGGGGATCTTCCCGGCGGAGTACATCCTCTCCTCCACATCCACTGTCAGCGGCAGGAAATCCACGTCGCGCTGGCCACCTGCCGTGGCGGTTGAGAGGACCATCGTGTCGCCCTGGCGGACGACCACTGCGCCGGAGGCCTGCTTGGCCATCCTGCCGGTCTCGAGCGAGATCTCACTACCTGCAATCTCCACGGAGACCCGTGTAACGGCGTTGCTACTCATATTGAACTACCTTCCCTCTCCGCCCGGCCCAGTCCTGCGGACTGTGTGCCCTCGGCGGAGCTGTTTTCTTTTTATCCTTGTATCCGAACGCAGAGCAGCTTAGCGGATGCAGACATTTCTCTTCCGACTCCAAGCCTCTGAGACGGTCGAGAGTCGTGTTGGCCGATCGGCGATCCCCTCGATCGCCGATCGGTAAGGACGCAGCGAGCGCAGTGTGCTGTGCACATCAGGGAGCGAGGACGCAGCTCCGCGAAGGCTGTCGGCCGTGTCAGGCGTTCTTCAGTCCGCCAAGGATCATGTGCACCGGGGGAAGGTCGGCGGGGGAAGGCGCCTGATAGCTCCAGCGCACGACGCCGTCGTCTCCAACGATCACAAGCGCGCGCTGGGGGAAGCCGCCGGGATGCAGGACACCGAAGGCCCCGCACGCGGCGCCCTTGGGCTCGAAGTCAGACAGTTGGGGAATGCTCACACCCAACTTCTCGCGAAACGCTTTCTGGGCCCAGCTGGAGTCACAGGACACGCCGTAGATCTCAGCGCCCTGCGCGGTGATCTCGCCGAGCGACTTCTCATAGACCTGAAGCTGGTCGGTGCACACCGGGCTGAATGCGAAAGGATAGAACACGAGCACGGTCGTCTTGCCCTGCAGATCGGCTTGCGTGAAACTCTCCCCTGCTTCGGTCCCCAGCCTGAAGTCGGGGACCTTCGTACCCGGGGCCAGCACCGTGGAAGTCGCGTCGGTGGCACTCATCGTCGTACCGGCCGCGGCCTACTTGCGTAGACCAAGCTCCTTGATCAGCGCGCGGTAGCCCTCGAGGTCCTTGCGCTGCAAGTAGTCGAGGAAGCGGCGGCGGCGACCGACGAGCATCAACAGGCCGCGGCGCGAATGGTGGTCCTTCTTCTGCTCGCGCAGGTGCTCGGTCAGATGGTTGATGCGCTCGGTGAGCAAGGCCACCTGGACCTTGGTGTTGCCGGTGTCCTCTACGCCGGAGCCGAACTTTGCGGCGATCTCGCGCTTGCGCTCTGTGGTGATCGTCATAGCGGCGGCACAGGCTAGCACCCTTCAGGACACGAGCACCCTTACGGGCACGCGCACTCCGCGGCGATCTCGCGCGCGCGCGCGACGTCGAGGTGCATTTGCTCGATCAGATCCTCGGCCGAGGAGAAGCGCCGCTCGCCGCGTAGGCGCGAGAGGAAGTCCAAGCGCAGCTGCCTGCCGTAGAGGTCGCCCTCGAAGTCCAAGACATATGCCTCCACAAGCTCGCCTCTGCCCGTGAGAAACGTTGGCCGCACGCCGACGTTGACCGCGGCGGGACGTCCATCCGCCAGACAGGCGTACACGCCGTGGCCGGGGCACACGAGCGTGTCGTCGGGAATCAGGTTTGCGGTGGGAAAGCCAAGCTCGCGGCCGCGCTCGTCGCCGTGCACCACTTCGCCGCGCATCTGAAACGGCGCGCCGAGGAAACGAGTCGCCTGCGTTACCTCGCCGGCAAGCACCAAACCGCGGATGTGGCTGGAGGAGACGATCTCCCCTTCGACCTCGAACAGAGGCGTCACGCGCGTCGAGAAGCGCTCGTCTTCGGCGAGCATCTGTGGATCGCCCTTGGCGCGATTGCCGAAGCGGAAGTTCTCGCCGACGGAGATGTAAGTCGCTCCGAGCGTGCCGACCAGGACCTCGTCGATGAACTCCTGGGCGCTGCGCTTGGCGAAATCGGCGTCGAAGGGGACCACGATCAACTCTCCTACGCCGAGCGCCTCGACGAGCTCCGCCTTCACCTCCAGGGGAGTGAGCAGCTTCGGGGTGTGCTGGGGTGCCACGATCGCCGAGGGATGGGGGTCGAACGTGAGCACGCTGTCCGAGCCACGGATCACCTCACGGTGGCCAAGGTGGACGCCGTCGAACGAGCCCACCGCCACGCGTCGCTCCCTGAGCCTCACGTCGGGCAGCCGAGTGATCTTCACGCGCGTGAGCCTACGTCATCCGCGTTAGCGGCGAGCCTCGGCCGCGAAGCTCTCTGCCGCAGCCAGCGCCTGCTCGATGCTCAGCAAGGGAGGCTCTACCCAGTTCTCTCCACGCCGCGGCGGTGCGGCGGCGTCGGCGACGTCGAACGGACCGATCGCGGTGCGTCGCAGCTCTTCGCAGTAGGCGTCGCCGAGGTCGGCGATCAGCGAGCGTACGTATGTGCCCGAGGAGCATTCGATCTCATAGCCGGCACGCGCCGGCGCGTCCGGCGTCTCGGGGCGCTCGCCAGCTGTGGAGCACGGTTGCTTGCCTGTGCCCTCCTGGGTACGCCAAAGCTGCTCGAAGCGGCTCACGGTCACGATTCGCTCTGGCATCTGAAAGCTCTCGCCACGACGCGCCCTGCGATAGGCGCGTTCGCCTTTGATCTTGATCGCCGAGTATGCCGGAGGACGCTGGCGTATCTCCCCGCTCGGCAGCGGCGGCGGGTCGGGCGGCATCCTCCCGGTCTCGGTTATCTCTCCCTCTGGGTCGCCGGTGCTCGAGCGCGCACCCAAGCGGGCAACCGTCTCGTATCGCTTGGGCAATTCCATGAACTGACGCTGCAACTTGGTGGCACTGCCTACGAGCACTATCAATAGCCCGCTCGCAAACGGATCGAGCGTCCCCGCGTGGCCGGTCTTTGTTCCCGCAAGCGAACGACGCACCCGTGCCACGACGTCGTGCGAGGTGATCCCCACCGGCTTGTCGATCAGAAGGATGCCGTCCATCTGCTCCTCGTCGCGATCCAGCGACCCCGCGCTCAAGCGCCGTCTTCAGGCTAGCGTCGGTACGACCGGCCCGTTGGGCGCCGGATGCAGTTGGGCGGCTAGCTCCTGGCGCAACAGCTCGATCAGCTCATGCACTTCAAGCGTGCTCGAGAAGCCGGCGGCGCGGCGATGGCCGCCCCCACCCTGGGTGCGTGCGATTACCGACACGTCGACGTCGTTGCCGGTGGCGCGCAGCGAGACCTTGCGCTTACCGCGGCTCTCCGGTCCGGTCAACTCGCGAATCAAGACCGCCACCTTGGTGGCCGCGACCGAACGCAGGTGATCGACGATCCCCTCCGAGAAGCTTTCCTCCGCGCCGGCGCGCGCGAAGTCCTCGGCGTCCAGCGCCACCAGGGTAAGCTCGCCCGAGTCAAAGCGCTGGATGCGCTCGAGCGCGAACCCAAGCAGCGTGAGCTTGGCCTGTGGCATCTCCTCGTACAGGCGCCTGTTCACGGCCGGCACGTCGACGCCGGCAGCGATCAGCTCGGCTGCCATGCGGTGGGCCCGCGGGCCTGTGTTCTCATACATGAAGCGGCCCGTGTCGGTCACGAGCCCTACGTACAGAGCCTCGGCTATCGCCGTTGTCGGCGCCATGTCGAGACCGTGCATCAAATCCCACACGATCTCCGCGGTGCACGATGCGGAGGAGTCGACCAGGTTGAGGCTGCCGAAGAGCGTGTTGTCGTGGTGGTGGTCGATGTTGAGCAGATGCGCTCCGTGTTGTAGGACGGCAGCCGGATTGCGGTCGATGTTGCCGCAGTCGAGCATCACCACCGTGCGCTCGCCGATATCTGCCGGTGCGGCTTGGATCGCGTGCTCGAGCGCCGAGCAGCGGTACTCGCGGGGGAGTGGCAGGTCGCTCTCGGAGATGAACATCTCCGAGCTCTTGCCGAGCGCCGTGAGCAGGCCGTGCATCCCGATCAAGGACCCGAGCGCATCGCCGTCGGGGTTCTCGTGCGTTGCAACGACGAAGCTACCGCCGGCGCGGATGCGCTCGAGTACGAGCTGTCGCGTGCGTTCGATCGAATCGGCGGTGCTCATGCCCGCTCGCGGTCGATCTCGGCCTCAATGAGGGCGTCCACGCGCATCGCGCGGTCGGTGGTCTCGTCGTAGGAGAACTCGAGCGCCGGAGTGCGCTTGAGCGTCAGCTCGCGGGCGATGCGACCTTGCAGAAAGCCATGGGCGCTGCGCAACCCGGCGAGCGTCTCAGCGCGTGTCTCGGGCTCGCCGAGCACGCTCACGTAT
>DATMPT010000187.1:0-4269 GCA_035567355.1 Solirubrobacteraceae bacterium | reverse complement strand
CGACGCCGTGAGTGCCGCCGTGCTGCGCCGAATCTACAACGATGAGATCGCCCATGTCGCGGCCGGACGGCGCTGGTTCGACTGGGCCTGCACGCGCGAAGGGCTATTGCCGCCCGAGACCTATCACGACCGCGTGCGCCGGTATTTCAAGGGCGCGCTGAAGCCGCCCTTCAACGAAAACGCTCGCTCGCAAGCGGGCTTGCCCGCCGTCTTCTACGCGCCACTCGCTTGCCATCCCCGCGAAAGCGCCGCAAAATAGTGGCACACCAGGGGGAGCCGCAGGCGGCTGAGAGGCTCCAAAACGGAGCGACCCCTAGAACCTGATCCGGGTCATGCCGGCGGAGGGATGGGGGTCCATGCATCAAACTCCGTTTGTCTCGGCGTCACCCGATCGCCCCTCCCCCCTTGAGGGGCAGGCTTGGGAGGGAGGCGAGCCTCCTAACGCACCGCATGACTCTCGGCCAGCGGCTTCGGGACATGGAGCCACTATCCCGCTGCTGCCGCGACGCGACCCCCCTCCCTATCCTCCCCCTCAAGGGGGGAGGGGCAAAAGCTTCTCTTCGCATCTGGCATCGTCATGACCCCGCTGGTGATCGGCCTTGTGCTCTGCGCCGCGATCTTGCACGCGAGCTGGAATGCGATATTGCGCGGCGGCTCGGACCGGCTCTGGTCTGTGACGGTCATGAGCTTCGCCGCCACGGCGGTCGCGATTCCCGCGGTCTTGTTGCTGCCGCCACCGGCGCCCGCGAGCTGGCCTTACCTGAGCCTCTCCGGCGCGCTGCAGGTCGCCTACAGCGCGTTCCTCGTGTTCGCCTATCGGCATGCCGACCTCGGGCAAATCTATCCGATGGTCCGCGGCTCTGTTCCCCTGCTGGTAACCTTGGGTGCGGCCATTTTTGCGGGCGAGCATCTAAGCGCGCTCGCGATCGCGGGTATCGCGCTGGTCTCGCTCGGGATCATGAGCCTCGCGCTCGGCAAGGGCCGCGCGCAGCCGAAAGCCGTGGTGGCGGCGCTTGCCAATAGTCTCGTTATCGCGACATACACGGTCACCGACGGCATCGGCGCGCGGCTCTCAGGCAATTCCTTCGCGTATGTCAGTTGGATCTTCCTGATTTACGGAGTCCTGATGCCCGCGGCTTTCCTCGGCGTGCGGCGCAAGCTCGTCGTGCGCTGGAGCGCACCCGAAACCCGCACGGCGCTCATCGCGGGCGTCGTCCAGCTCGTGACCTACGGCACGGTGATCTGGGCCCTGACGCTCGCCCCGATCGGTCCGGTCTCGGCGCTGCGCGAGACCAGCATCGTCTTCGCGGCGCTGATCGGCCGCGTGTTCCTGAGCGAGCGCCTAACCGCGAGCAGGCTCGGCGCCTGCGTGGTGATCGCCGCGGGTGCGGCGTGCCTGGGGTATCGGGCCTAGCAGCTAGGCCTTGCCGGCCTCCGCCGCCGCGTCCGCGCCTTTGATGCGCTGGGCGAGCGAGGCCTCGAGGAAGCGGTCGAGATCGCCGTCCAGAACTTTGTCGCTTTGGCTGGTCTCGATGCCCGTGCGCAGGTCCTTGACGATCTGATAGGGCTGCAGCACGTAGGAGCGGATCTGGTGGCCCCAGCCGATGTCTGTCTTGGTGGCGTTCATGGCGTCGACCACGGCCTCACGCCTCTTGAGCTCGATATCGTAGAGCCGCGCCTTCAGCATCGCCATGGCGTGATGGCGATTCTGGTGCTGCGAGCGCTCGCTCTGGCACGCCACCACCACGGGCTCAGTGCCGGGGAGCGTATAGGTCAAGCGCACCGCACTGTCGGTCTTGTTGACGTGCTGGCCGCCGGCGCCCTGCGAGCGGTAGGTGTCGACGCGCAGGTATTTGTCCTGCACCTCGACCTCGATCTTGTCGTCGACCACGGGATAGACCCAGACCGAGGCGAAGCTCGTATGCCGGCGCGCGTTCGCATCGAAGGGCGAGATGCGCACCAGGCGATGGACGCCGCTCTCGGTCTTGAGCCAGCCATAGGCATTCTCGCCGCTGACCTGGAGCGTCGCGGACTTGAGGCCGGCCTCCTCGCCCGGGCTTTCCTCGAGCCATTCGACCTTGTAGCCGTGCTGCTCGGCCCAGCGCGTGTACATGCGCAGCAGCATCTCGGCCCAATCCTGGGCCTCGGTGCCGCCCGCGCCCGCGTGCACCTCCAGATAGGCGTCATTGGCGTCGGCTTCGCCCGAGAGCAGGCTCTCGAGCTCTCGCTTACCGGCCTCCTGGCGCAGCCGCTGCAGCGTCGCCTCGGCCTCGGCCAGGATCGCCTGGTCCCCCTCGGCCTCCGCGAGTTCGATCAGTCCCAGCGTATCCTCGAGCTCGCGCTCGATCCTACGATAACCCTCGATCCCCCGCTCGAGACGCGAGCGCTCGCGCAGCAGCGCTTGCGCCGCCGCGGGCTTCTCCCAGAGGTTCGGGTTCTCGACGAGGGAGTTGAGCTCGGCTAGGCGCCGGACCGATTGATCCCAGTCAAAGATGCCTCCTCAGCAGCGCCAACGAACGTCTGATGTCGTCGGCCGCCGCCTGGTGTTCCGCGCGCATGAGCTATAGCTCCAGAGCAGATCGCTCGCTTAGGAAACGTGTGCGGTCAATATAGACCGCCGGTACCTGTTGCGGGAGTGGTCCGCGTCGGCCTGGGTAGGGGCATGGGCAGTGGCGTGATCGTCGCCCCCGGGGGCGCCGTGCCCGGCGGCAGAGCCGAAACACCGCCCGCATCGCCGCCATCGCTCATGCCCGGCGGTGGTAGCGGCGCGTCCGGGCCGCCTCCCCACTCCGGCACGTCGCCCACGGTGACCGCAGGCGCGTCGTCACTGGGCTCGCTGCCGGGCTTGAACGCCTCGAAGATCACGGCTTTGTCGCCGGGCTCGGCGAGCCGCCCGGTGGTGGCGTTGACACGGACCAGCCGGACGCCTGGCGGCACCCGGAAGGGGACACCCGGCATGTCCTGGAGCGCTGCCGCCATGAAATCGCGGAAGACGGGCGCCGCCACGGTGGCACCCTGCTCTCGGGATCCCAGAGGCACCGGCTGATCGAAGCCAACGAATACGCCCACGGCCATATTGGGCGAGAAGCCCACAAACCACGTGTCGTTCGGGCCGTTGCTGGTTCCGGTCTTTCCGGCAAGCGGCTTTCCCACCGACGCGACGGTGCGACCGGTGCCGCGCTCGACCACGCCCTCCAGAATGTGCACGATCTGATAGGCGGTCGTGGGATCCTCGATCTGCGCGCGGTTGTCCGGCAGCTCCGGCGGGTCCTGGTTCAACCAAGCGATATTGCTGCAACCCTCGCAAGGCCGCTGATCGGCGCGATAGATCGTAGCGCCGTTGCGGTCCTGCACTCGGTCGATGAAGCTCGGGGTGATCCGCTTGCCTCCGTTGACGATCATGGCGTAGGCGGTGGTGAGCCGAAGCACCGTAGTTTCGCCGGCGCCCAGCAGCATCGAGTACTCCCTCGGCATATGGTCCATGATCCCGAATCGCTCAACAGCCCCGCCGACGGCGTCGAGACCGATCGCCTGACCCAGGCGAACGGTCATGAGATCGTGGGATTGCTCGAGACCGACCCGGATGGTCGTGGGTCCGAAGACCTTGTTGTCAAAGTTCTTGGGCGTCCATGGCGGTTGGTCCGGTCCAAGGTCGATCGTAATTGGGGCGTCCAGCACGACCGTCGAGGGCGTATAGCCCTTGTCGAAGGCGGCCATGTAGATGAATGGTTTGATCGCCGAGCCGGTTTGCCGCTTGGCTTGGACCGCGCGGTTGAACTGGCTCATCTCATAGCTGAAGCCGCCAGTCATCGCGAGCACCCGGCCCGTATGCGGATCGAGTGCCACGATCGCGCCGGAGACCGCGGGGATCTGCCGCAAGCCGAAGAGCGGTTCCTTCGGTGCCGGCGGCGCGGGAGCGGCTGTCGCCGCGGCCACCTGCTGCGCTTTGGGCGGCTTGCTGTCCTTGGGCAGCTCGGCTTTGACCGGCTCGACCAGGATCACATCGCCGGCAGCAACCACCTCGCCGGCGTTGCGCGGCAGTGGGCCCACCTTAGCCTCATCGAGCGGCTTGCGCGCCCATTCCAGCTCTTTGAAGGGTATGCGGCCCGTGGAGCGATCGCCGAAGGCGATACTGGCCCCGTCTGCGTCGGTGCCCAACACAACCGCGAGTCGCCAGCCGACTTCATCGGCTCCCGGCGGCAATGCGAGAGCCGCGAGCCGTGTCCACCATTCGCTCCGGGTGTCGATGTGGCCGAGTGCACCCCGATA
>DATMPT010000186.1:0-2853 GCA_035567355.1 Solirubrobacteraceae bacterium | reverse complement strand
CGCTCTCATTTGTTCGTACAGGCATAAGGCGCGACTCGTCCATCTGAGTTCGACTCGCGCGAGTGCTGAGGCTCGGCGGGGTAGCACGCCGAGCCTCAGCCAACTTTGTGACGCTCTCGCCATACTGGGCGCTGTGGAGAGCCACGTACTCACCGAGCGCGCGTCCACGCTCGGGTGCGCGCGCGCTTTGCTCGCCGACAGCAACTTCTCGCTGGCCCTGCCCTTTGCATTTGTGCTGATAGCGGCCTGGCTCGTGCTCGCGCCACGCTCACCGGACCTGGCGGCCCAGACTTATCGTGCTGCTCTCTTTGAAAGCTCCGGCTTCAGGGTGTGGGACAACAACTGGTACGGCGGCCATCACCTTCCCGGCTACAGCCTCGTGTTCCCCTGGCTAGCCCTGCTCTTGGGGATCAAGCTCGTGGGGGCGATCGCGGTGCTCCTATCGACGTTCGTCTTCGAGCGGATCGTCTTCACGGTGTACGGTCCCCGTGCACGCTGGGGGGCTGTCTGCTTTGCCTTGGCCGCCGCGGGCGACCTGTGGATCGGCAGGGTTACGTTCGCGCTAGGGGTCACGTTCGCCGCGCTAGCCGTGCTCGCACTCGTACATAGGCGCCCATGGCTCGCGGGCGCGCTCACCGCCGTGTGCGCCGCCACGAGCCCCGTCGCCGGTCTGTTGCTAGCGTTGGCGGGCGCCACGCACGTGCTCGTTACACGCCGCCGGCTTGTGGGGCTTGCGCTCGTGGCGCCGGCTCTGCTCGTGAGTATTCCCTTGGAGCTGTTGTTTCCCGAGGGTGGATGGGAGCCGTTTGCGGCCAGCTCGGTGAGCGCCACGCTTGCTGTCACGCTTGCGTTTCTGTATGTGGTCCCGCGCGAGGAGCGGCTTTTGCGGACCGGTGCCATCCTCTACCTTGGGATCACCGTCCTTTCGATTGCCCCGACGCCGATGGGCAGCAACATCGACCGCTATGCGGTGCTCCTGGCTGGACCGCTTGCCCTGTGCGCGCTCGGACGCGACGGCTTCCGCCGGCCCGCGCGATCGTTGGCGGCCGTTGTGCTGGCGGTGGGCGGGATCGTCGTCTGGACCGCATGGGGTCCGGTGCGCGAGAGCGCGGGGATCGTCGACGATCCCTCAACCCACGCCGCCTACTACGTCCCGCTCGAGCGTTTTCTCGACACGCACGGCGGTCCTTTGCTGCGCGTGGAGGTCCCGTTCACCCATTCCCATTGGGAGGCAGCCTTGCTGGCTCCCAAATTCGTGCTTGCCCGTGGGTGGGAGCGTCAGCTTGATACAAGGTATGACCCCATATTCTTTAAAGATAGTCTCACCCCGGCGGCCTACCACGCGTGGCTTGCCGACAACGGCGTCAGCTATGTGGCCCTGCCCGACGTCCGCCTCGACGGGTCAAGCGACGAAGAGGCCGCCTTGATCCGCTCGGGTTTGCCCTATCTGCACGAAGTGTTCTCGAGCGCCCATTGGCGGGTGTTCGTGATCATCGGTTCGCTGCCGTTGGTCTCGCTGCCGGCGCGACTCACCGGACTCGACCACGATTCGTTTACCCTGGGCTTCCTCGCTGCGGGCAAGTCGATTGTGAGGTTTCACTACACTCGCTATTGGACTGTCGTGCGGGGTCATGCCTGCGTGAGCCCCGCGCCCGGAGGCTGGACGTCGGTGAGTGTTAATGCCTCTGGTGTCGTGAGTGTCGCGGCACGATTCTCGCTCTCGCGTGCGCTCGGACTCGCCGGCGGCTGTGGCTGAGCGTCGTCGCTGGGCGGCCACCGCGACGATGTCCTTGCGGTTGAGGCGCCTTGCTCAGTGGCCGGTCTTCCCGGCCTTGGTCGCCTTCGCACTGGTGTTCGCTTCCCCTGCTCGGGCGGCCTTGTGCGCGGGCGTCGTATAGGGCGCGAGTGCGTACAAGCCGGTGATGCCCGACAGATAGAGGTAGTGGTCGTCGCTGATCACCGGATCGAATGCGCCCGTGCCGATCGAGAACACGACTTTCCCGGTCGAGATGCCAAGACCGGTCGTGTGGTACGTACGCAAGTCGGCGAAGTAAACAATATTGCCCACGATCGTGCCCGATCCGGAGATCTTCCCGCTCGTGTGGTACTGCCAATCGATGTGACCCGAGCGGGCGTTCAAAGCGTAAAAGGTTCCGTCGTATGAGCCCACATAGACCGTGGGGCCCAGCCCCGGAGCGTTGGTGACGGCGGGTGAGGCGTACACGTAGGCGCCGGTCTGCACCGCCCAGTCGAGTTTGCCCGAGGAGGCGTCATACGCATACACGCGCCCGTCGGTGTTGCCGAGGAACACCCGCCCGTACATCACCGCGGGAGTCGAGTAGAAGGTGCCGCTTCCCAACAGCGCGCCACCGGAGCCGCTTCGCCACAGCAGGTGTCCGTGCTCCTCGCCGACCGCCTGCAGCTCGCCCGAGTAGTCGCCGAAGTAGAGCACCCCCCCTGAGAGGCTCGGGCTGGCCTTCACCGCTCCGGCTGCATGGTAGGTCCACAGGGGGTTGCCGGTGTGTGCATTGAGCGCATACACAATCCCGTTCTGAGAGCCAAAGAAGAGCTTGCCTTTGTCGAGCAGGGGAGAGGACTCGGCGCGGCTCGGAAGGTCTCGCGCCCAGCGGTAGTGGCCGTTGACTGTGTTCAGGGCGAGCACCCTTCCCGCCGGTGCTCCGGGGGAGCGGGAGAGCACCGTCGCGTACACCGTGTCGCCCCCCACGGCGGGGGTGGAGGCCGACAAGGCGCCCAATCGCCTGCTCCAGAGGTTTTGCCCCGTGTACTTGTCGATCGCGTGCAGCGTCGCGTCGTCGCTGAGCTGGAAGATCCTGTTACCCCACATCACCGGCG
>DATMPT010000185.1:0-4136 GCA_035567355.1 Solirubrobacteraceae bacterium | reverse complement strand
CTCGCGTGGCTGGTGCATATGTGGTGTTGGTGGACGCCGAGCCTGTGCTCTACCTGGAGCGGGGTGGCCGCGGAATCGTGACGCTCCGCTCAGAGGATGCCCAGGCCGAAATGCAGGGCGAGAGGCAGGAGTGGGGCGCCGCCGTCGAACGGGCCCGGGCTCCGGAGGCTCCCTTGCTGGTTGGGCTGAGGGCGCTGGCCGATGCGGTGCGCGTGGGGCGCCTCGGCGCGGTGGCGCTCGAGCGGGTGGACGGCGAGCCGGCTATCGGATCCCCGCTGGAGCCAACGCTTGTGGAGCTCGGCTTTCGCCAGGGTCCGCGCAGGCTCACCCTGCGTGCTTGAATCGTTCGAGTGTCTCCTTGAATCGCTTGAGCTTCTCGAATAACATCGAATTGGAGACATGGTGGACTTGCGGATGCCTGGGTAGGCGGCGGATGTCATTGGAGCTACCGTTGTACGTGGAGGGAAGCGGGTTGCGGCAAAGTGGCAGGAGTCAGAAACATTCGTCTGGATCGGCTCGACTACGGCTTGCCAACGGTTCAGCCCTGAATTATCTTGCCGAATAATGGGGATGAGTGGAACAAGTGGAGAGACCCTGAGAGGTGGTTCACCGGCTGCCCCGCCCACCCGCGAGCGCCCTGAGATCCCATATACGCCGGTTTCCGAGGAGGAGTTGCTGCTCGGCGCCGGATCGGATGCCTATGACGGGTTGACGCCCCTCTACAAGCGCCTCCCCCACGGCCCGCATGGGCTTGGCCGAGAGGAGGTCGCCCGCCACCAGCGCGCCCGCCTTTATGGCGGCATGGCGGAGTCGGTGTACCAGCGTGGCTACGCGGGTACGAGTGTCGCCCATGTGATCGCGCTCGCCGGGGTCTCGCGACGCGCCTTCTACGAGCAGTTCTCAAACAAGGAAGACTGTTTCCTATCCACTTACGACGCGCTCGTGGGCGCCTCGCGCAAACGGGTCCTTCAGGCGTGGCTGTCCGAGCGCGGCTGGGCCAACCGCTTGTATACGGCCTGCAAAGTGTTCCTCGAAGGGATCGCCGCCGACCCGCGTGGCGCCAACCTGGTGCTCGTAGAGTCGATCGGGATCGGCCCGCGCGGTCACGAACGCCTGCAGCTCACCGCCACCGCCTTCGAGCGCGTCGTCGCGACAGGCTTCAGCTTGACGCCCGACGGGATCGCCCTGCCGCCACTGGCGCCGCGCGCGATCGTCGGCGGGGTTCGCTTTGTCGTGCTCCGGCGTGTGCGCGAAGGTCGCGCCCAGGAGCTCGCGGGGCTGACCGACGAACTGCTCGACTGGGTTAGCTCCTACCGCTCCACGGCGGTCACGCGTCTGCGCACCTTGGGCTCCGGCCGGCAGCCGAGCTTGGTGGCCAAACGGGCTCGCTTCCTGACACGCGAGGACCGTCGCTCGAGCGTGATGGACGCAATGGTCCAGCTGTCCTTGGAGGAGGGCTACGCAAACATCACCGATGCCGAGATCGCGCGCGCCGCCGCGGTCTCCACCGAAGCTTTCCACCGAGAGTTCTCGAGCAAGGAAGAGTGCCTGCTCGCCGTCGTCGACGAGTTTGCGGCCGAAGCCCACGACGCGGTCAGGCGCGCTACCCGCAACGACGCCGAGTGGCCCGGAGCCGTGCACAAAGGAGTCGAGGCCTTGATCGCCTACTGCGCGGCCCATCCCGGGCTCGTAAAGCTGTCGTTCATCGATCTGTTCGACGCCGGCAACGGCATGGTGGGGCGGGTCAGTGGCGTACTTGACGGCTTCATCAAGGTGATGACCGAGCGAATCCCCGAACCTCAACGGGCTCCAAGCGTGGCGGCCGAGGCGATCATGGGGGCGATCTGGGCGATCCTCTCCAGCTATGCGCCACACGATCGCTTGCGCTATCTACCGTGCTTGGTAGATCACCTCACCTTCCTGATACTCGCGCCCTACATTGGCCCGCGTACCGCGGTCGAATCGATCGAAGCGTCCTCGCGGCGTAAGCGGCTGAAGGTCTCCTGAGCGGTCTGGTCTCGCCCTGCTTCAGGCGCGAGCGCCCGTTGTCGAGCAGGCCCCGTCCTCGGATGAGATCCCGATCTCGCTCCGTCGAGCAGCCCTGGTCCTCGCATGAGATCTCGATCTCGCTCTATCGCAAGCGTGAGCCCGTCTGTCGAGCGCAGTCCTCGCACGAGCCGGGCTCTATCCTGGTGGCCAGTGGCCACTGATGAAGCCAGCCGTGCGGAGACGTCCCCCCGGCGGGTTGGGCACAAGGGCGCGGCACACCTCGTGCAGGGAAATACGCCCGCGAGCTTCGATGCTGCGTTGGCCCACGGTGTGGACATGATCGAGTTTGACGTGCTCAGTGAGAGGGCCGACGGTAGTGGCCCCCTGCTTGTGGCCCACGACTACGAGGACATGGGTTCGCGCACTCCGCTCACATTGGCACAGGCGCTCGACTACCTCGCCGGAGACGCCTTCGCGGGGATCGAATTCGACCTCGACGTGAAGCTGCCCGGGTATGAGCTGCAAGTGGTAGAGGCCCTACGCAACGTGGGCCTCGCCGAGAGGACGCTGTTGAGCGGCATGTACGCCGACTCGCTTGCTCGTGTTCGCGCTATCGAGCCCTCGCTGCGCCTGGGCTGGTCGGTGCCGCGCGTGAGGCGCGACTACACCAGTCACATGCTCACCGTTGTTCCGGCGCTCGCGGCCCTTACCGGCTACCGTGCGCTGTTGCCGCGCCGCGCACGCGAGGCTTTGCGCACGGGGGCGGTCGACGCGATCATGGCTCACTGGCGTGTCGTCACACCCGCGCTTGTGCGCGCGGTGGCCGGCGAGGGAGGCGAGCTGTACGTGTGGACGGTGGACGATGCCCAGCGCATCGCCAAGCTCACGGAGATGGGCGTGAGCGGCATCATCACCAACGATCCGCGCCTGTTCGCAGACGCCGTGTCGCCCGCTCGCTAGGGCTCCACAGCTCTGCACCGATCCCGCCCGTCTGGTCCCGCCTGCGACCGGGTCTATGTGAGCGTGCAGGTCGCCGCGCTGTACCCGCGCGGATCGGCGCCGGCCAGGCTCTTGTGCCCCGCGGTGGTAGGTATCGTCGCTGTTTGCAGCACGGTCGCGCCGCGCCGCCACTGGAAGACGACATCCCCGCGCAGGGTATAGACGGGCTTGCCGGCGGCCCGGGCGAGCTGAAAACTACGGCCTGCCTGGCGTGCTAGTCCGGCGGAGCCGACCTTCAGGAAGCCGGAGTCGGCTCCCTGGCCCAGGTTGAGCCACTGTTTGGTCGCGGTGTCTTGGTATTGGATCCTGAAGCGCATATACATGACGTCCTTGGCATGGCCATCGCCGGGCATCGAGCCGCGAATACCGATCGTATTGGGCTGATTGGAGGGGCCACACACATTCACCGTCGCCCACAGGTCGCGCGAGTGAAGTAGCGGATGGGCCGGCGCGGGGGCGAACGCGGCCGCGAGCACCAGTGGTGCGATCGAGTGCAAAGGGCTCATACAGTGAAGATAGCGTTGGGTGCCTGCAAGTTGCGGGGTTGGCTCTCTGCTGTGATATCTCCAGGGCATGTCGGTAACCAGGGATGCGGAGATAGTTGAGCTGCTCGGTCGAGTGCCCGTGTTCTCGACGCTCGAGCACGACGACCTGGAGCGCATCGCCGAGCTGGCGGTGCCGCGCGCGTTCGAGCCTGGGCAGATCGTGTTCCGCGAAGGCGACGCCAGCGACACCTGCTACATCGTGCGCTCCGGGCGCGCCCGTGCCGTGCGTGAGCATCCCGATGGGCGCACGATCACACTTGCTACCTTCGGGCCGGGCGACATCTTCGGCGAGCTCGCGATGTTCGAGGACGAGCTGCGCTCGGCTACGGTCGAGGCGGTGCAGCGTACGAACGTGGTGGCCGTGCTCGGCCCGGACATGCGTAGGCTGATGGTCGAGCATCCGCAGATCGCGATTCGTCTTGTGGTGGCGCTCGGGCGGCGTTTGCGTGAGACCAACGATCGGCTGGCCAAACAGTCCTTCCAAACCGTTCAGAGTCGCGTTGCGGTCGTGCTCGGGGAGCTCGTCGCGCAGGCCGTGGAAGCGGGGGCGTCTGAGCAGGAGGTGCTGCTGACGGCCACCCAGGCCGACCTGGCCAAGCTGGC
>DATMPT010000184.1:0-3243 GCA_035567355.1 Solirubrobacteraceae bacterium | reverse complement strand
CATATCACGCTCCCGCCCCAGTTGATGGCCAGAAATGGCATGATCGCCTTGTGACCGGGTCGCCAGCGCTTCAGCCTCTCGCGCCCGCTAAGAGGGCGGCGAGCTGGTCCGTCAGCGCATACCTAAGTGCGGAGTCTCCTCCTGGATGGCAGCTTCTCTGACCGGCCAACTCTTGGTGATCAGGCCCGTTTCAACACCCTTTAGCTTCTCGTCGAGCTCAGCCGCAGGGGTGTGGCCCGGGCTCACCGTCGGTAGTGGGTTGATGCGCTGGTAAGCAAGCGGGCGGTGCTGATGCGCGCAGTTACCTTTCGCGGCCCGCGCGGAAATGTAGCCCGCCGCTGCTACGGCAACTGTCAGCACGAACGCGGTCGCTCCAACCGATCGCGTCGTGACGGGTACGAGCGCTAGTAGCGAGAACACAAGCGAGAGGAATACAACGATGACCCCGACGGCCGCCGCAAGTCCGATCAGGCCCCCAACAACGAACGCGGTGTACTTCAGCACCGTGAGGAGGATGTCTACATATTCGTTTATGACCTTTTCTGGGGTGCCCGGCGGCAGGCCGCTGTTTTCCCCGAAGAAGAACAAGGCCACCACGACGACGATGCCGAAGGCGAGCACAAGCCCTACTGCGATAACCGCTGTTCCGACGCGCACGACGGCACCGCGTATAGCTTCCACAGCCCGTTTGAAGTCGTTACCGGCCCTTTCTACCCGCTGATCTCCGAAGACCGCTGGCGCGAACGCCACGAAGCCAACCACAACGGCTACCAGCAAGATGACGAGGTCAGTGCTCACTTCTTCCCCCCAAGAGCTCGCTTCACGATCTTTCAGAGGGTACGCAGAATGGCTCCCTTGCGCGGGGCGCCCGTTGACCTAAAGCGGATGCTGTCCGAGCGGTTCGACGAAAACGGCTCGGGGCGTACTCGCCGCCGCCTGCATGCGCAGCAACGCCATCCCGGTCGGGCGCATCACTTGAGATCTGTGGCTTCGCCCTCGCCCGCCCAGGACCCAACCCCAACTGTTCACCGTCTGCCGCCTGCGCCACCGTGGCTGGCTCTGTCACATACGGTCCTGTCGAGGTCACCGGCTCGACGCTCTCACGCATCCCGTTTCCGGTGCCTTCCGATTGATCGGAGTGCGAAGTGTTCGCGCTCGACCGTCTAGGTGAGGAGATCGCGTTAGGCGATTCCTGCGGGGTCAACCCCTAAGCGCGTGAACTTGTTTGTCACCTGGCAGCAAAGCACTCGAGGGAGACAGAAGGCCCCCAGGAAAGCCGAACGCCGCCCCCGAAGGGACGGCGCCTGTGGCCGACAAGTTCACGCGCTGACGTAGTCGTGGCAACCAACAATAGCGAGCCTTACGGTCGGGGCGCCCTCGCCCCGTGTTCGATACTCCCCGTCGATGGCGGCTTTCGCCGATCGTTCGGCGTCACGGTCCCCTAGCTTCGGGCCACGCTATTAGCTGCCGAGAGGTAGTCTTGCCCGCGCGGAGATATCGATATGGGGCTCATGAAAAAGGCGGTTCGGCGAGCGACACCACGGCCCGTCAGGAAAGCCAAACGTGTGGTCAGGCACCCGGTGGGCAGCGCGGTCGGAGCGGCAACTCCGCGGTCGGTCCGGAAGGTCAAACGCACCGCGTTCAACGCGACCCATCCGGTCAACACTGCAGAAAACGCGCTGCTCAACGCGGCAACGCCAAAGCGTGGGCGACGCCCGAACCGCAAGGGAGACGGCCTCAGCGGGGCAGCGAACGCTGCGATTTTCGTGTTCATCTTCGTGGCGCTGATCGTCGGCCTGGTCGCGGGCGACGGAGGAGCCAAGGTGGGTGCCATCGTGGCCGGCTCAGTCGCCGTTTGCGTCTATGTGCTGTGGAAGATCGGCGAAGTCGCGGGTCGGACGCAGGCACCGTCCGCGCGCGCGACACCGAACGATCCGGCTACCGAGACCTATGCCAGCTATCCGGATACCGTGATCGTCGTGCCGCTCCGGGTCACCCAGGCCTGGCTGCAGCATGAGGTACCTAGCATGTCGGTCGCTTCGTTCGAGCTCCTGCTCGAGGCCCTGCACTCTCGAGGTTGGCGGCGCGACGAGATCGAGCAGCGTATCTTGCCGCTTCGCAAGACCTGAGGCATTCCGTCGCCGAATGGCGCAGCAATTTTTTCGCCATTTTCGCGGGATCGCGCGAACCGCGGCAAGGGATGGAGGAGAGAGCGGCGCGTCGCGAATGGTAGGGGTCTCTCGCGTTGCGCCGGGTCTGCGTGCGCTGCGCGTTGCGTGCGGTGTGCTTCGTAGCACGGACGTTGGCGTGAAAAAGCCCGCCGGAGCGGGGCTCTTTCACTTAGTCGCTGGGCTTTCACTTCGCTGGGTCTAGAGGGCCATCACCGCCTCGTAGGCTGCGCAGCGGCTGGACTGCGGGTCGAGCTCAACGCTCTTGCCGGTCTCGTCGTTCTTGGTGCTGGCGTGCCACAAGCCGCCTGCGCGCTGCTCAATCGTGTAGAGGACGTCGCCCTTCTCGATTGCGTACTCGCCGGCCTTGACACGCACGAGGCCCTCGGGCTTCGCGTGAGGAATCTTCACCTTCGGGGTCTCTACGGTCTCGGCGGTCTTCGTCGTGTTACGTGGCTTCGTTGCAGCTGTACTCATGACGTTTCTCCTTTATCGGTGTTGCTCGTGGTGGTGACGCTCGTTACCGTCATGCGATGCCGGATCGCGTGGCAGGCGGCGAAGGCTCCCGCGCCGATGTCGGCAATGACGCCGATGCGCTCGACGGGTAGCGGTAGCCAGTCGGTCAGTCCGAACGCGCTCGCGAGCGCTCCGAGCGTCGCGGTGGTGACACAGAGCGCGTCAGCGCGTCGGCCGAGCCCGTGTCCTGTGTGTGTCAGGTCTTTCATTACTCTTGTATCTTTCCACGGCTACTTTCTGTGTCAAACAAGTGTTTTTGTGAACCTCGACGGTGCGAGGGCTAGATCGGTTCGAGCAAGAAATGTCTCGGTCAGACGGTGAAGTTGCGGCTGTGGCCCATTTGACTACTCGCCCACGAGAGCGGCCAGGGCACAGACACTCTCTAGCGGGGCCTGTGAGCGATGGCTAACCGCTGAAGGGGATTGGGTTGACCCATAGCCCGGATCGCCTCCTGACGGGCCTAACGTCGCCCGGCTCCTCCCTCACTGGCCTGCTGTGCGGTGAACGCTCGCTGGCCGGGTGATGCACTGAAGCGGGCAGTCGAGGCTACCCTCGCGCT
>DATMPT010000183.1:0-2075 GCA_035567355.1 Solirubrobacteraceae bacterium | reverse complement strand
CATGGCTGTCAGCTCCTCGGCACTCAAAAGCCGTCCCTCGCGCCCCTTCTCGATCGCCCCGCTCACCAGATCCGAGCGGATCGGGGCGGGTGGATCGGTGCGTCCGGATCCACCGCGCGGGATGAAGCTCCAGTACTTCAGCTTGATCGTGTCCAAGACGCCACGCGAGACCCAAGCGGGATCAATGTATTGCGGATAGACGCACAAGCGCTCGGTGAGGGCAAAGCCATCCGCTTGCAGGCGCTTGCGGACCTGGTGGGGCGAAGGGAAGGGATGCTCGGGGGAGATGTGGTCGCCGTTGGCAGAGAGCCCGCCCAAGTCCGTTGCACCGCAGGCCACCAACTCGCTCCACCAGTCCGCGAGGTTGGGCGGGATCTGGATACCGACGTCGGGCATCAGACGGCGGGTCTCGGCGATCAAGAGCTTCATGTCCTCGATCGACACCGGCCCCGCGCCCTCGGTCGCCCAACTTGGCGGAGGCACCCCTACGCGCGCGCGTAGGGCACCCCTTTCGCGTACATCCACGTCCCCCTGCCCCCCCTCGAGCCCTTGCCCCCCTTCGGGCCCGTGCCCCCATTCGAGCCCACCGGCTTGCCCTCCATCCTCGAGCCCGCCCTCGCGTCCGTCGTGCGCCCCCGTGTCGAGCCCCTCTCCCCCGTCCAACACACCCGTCCGCCAGTACTCGCGTGCCGCCGCCTCGGCGATCTCTGCGGGCTCCTGCCCGTAGTAGCTCTGATGAGGCACGAAGTTCTGCAGGATCACCTCCTGGATGTGGCCGTACTCGGCATGCAAAGCCGCAATCGCCTCCAAGGAGGCGATGCGCTCCTCACGGGTCTCGCCGATACCCACGAGGATGCCGCTGGTGAACGGGATGTGAAGCTCCCCGGCCGCGCGAATCGTCTCCACGCGGCGCGCGGGATGCTTGGTGGGCGAGCCGGCGTGGACGGTCTGCATGAGCCGCTCGGACACCGACTCGAGCATCAGGCCCTGTGACGCCGTGACCTCGCGTAGACGCCCGAGATCCTCGCGCGAGAGCACGCCAAGATTCGTATGCGGCAAGAGCCCGCGCTCGAGTGCCCGCTCGCACGTCCACACGACATACGCGGTGAAGTCCTCGTGCCCGTAGTCGCTCAGGCGCTCGCGCACCCGCGGGTTGACCTCGGGACGCTCGCCGGTGAGCACCAGCAGCTCCTTTACCCGCCGTTTGGCCGCGCCGTTGAGGATCTCCAAGACCTCCTCCGGCGCGTACAGGTGCGCCTTGTGCGTGGCGAAGGCGCAGTACTTGCAGTAGCACTGGCACGTCCGCGACAACGAGAGCGTCAAGTTGCGCGAGAAGGTGACGCGGCGGCGCATGTAGGGAGTCTATGACGCATCGGTGCTGTTCCATCCGGCGCATGCGCCGGATGGTCGGGGAGCGCATGCGCTCCCCGTGCAGGGCCGCACGCGGCCCTGCTACCTGGCCGTGCATGCACGGCCAGGCCGGACGGCGCATGTGCCGTCCGGCGCCATCTCTACATTGCGCCAATGTCTGAAGATACCTTGCGTCGCGCCGTGGCCGAGATGGTCGGCGCCTTCACCCTTACCTTCATCGGCGCCGGCGCCGCGGCGGCATCCGGCGTTGTCTCCGACCCAACCCTGATCGGCGTGGCGGTCGCCAATGGCCTGGCGATCGGCGTGATGGTGTGCGCCCTGGGGCACATCTCCGGCGGGCACTTCAACCCGGCTGTGACGTTCGGGTTCCTGATCACGCGCAAGATCAAGCCCGCCCTCGCGGGCGTCTACTGGGTCGCGCAGTTCGGCGGCGCGGCGCTGGCCGCTCTCCTCGTGCGGCAGCTGCTGCCAAGGGCGACGACCGAAGCGGTGAAGCTCGGCGTGCCGGCGCTCGGGCACGGTGTCAACGCGAGCTCGGGCTTCCTGCTGGAGGCGATCCTCACGTTCTTCCTGGTGTTCGTCATCTTCGGGGCGGCGGTGGACGCGCGCAACCAGTTCAGCGTCGTCGCCGGGCTGGCGATCGGCCTGACGATCGCGATCGACGTGCTCTTCGGAGGCCCGTTCACGGGTGCCGCGATGAACCC
>DATMPT010000182.1:0-3466 GCA_035567355.1 Solirubrobacteraceae bacterium | reverse complement strand
GCGCACCACTCGCAGATGGCGTGGATCGAGAACAGCTCCCGGTAGGTGAGGTAGGCGCTGAACCCGAAGCCCACCAGGGTGAAGGCCATCGTTCCCAGCCGGGAGCGCTCGCCTTCGGGCGCGAGCAGCGAGGCGAGGATCGCGATGTAGCCGATAAGCCCCATCAAGGCCACGGGTACGCCGGCGAGCTTGGAGTAGACCGAGGTCTGCACCTTGGTGCAGCTTTCCCCCGCGGTGCAAGCAGGCTTGAGGCCGGCGTAGTGGACGTAGGTGAGGTAGCTTGCGATCCCCAGTCCGATTACCGCGAGCACGATCATCACGATGCGGACCGTGCGCCGGCTCATCCTTTCAGTAGCTTTTCGATCGCCGTTTCGAACTGGCCGGCGTCGGTGAAGCCGGAGACTTCGAGCTTCTGCAGCCCTCCGCCGGTCTTGCCGATCGTAAACGAGGGCGTGCCCGTGAAGCCGTTCTGGTTGGCGGCTTGGGCGTCGGCGATGACCTGGTTGGGGTAGGCGGGATCGCTGCGCGCCGCGCTCCAGTTGGACAGGTTCAGACCCGGCACCTGGGCGGCCAAGCCCTGGAGGTAGCTTTCGGTGACATAGCCGCTTCCCTCTTCTCCCTGCTCGTGGTAGAAGAGCTCCAAGTAGTTCCACATCAAGTTCTGCTTGCCGGCGGCCAGGGCGGCGACCTGCTGGGTCTGGAAGGTTTCGCGTTCGCGCGTGGCGGTCTGCATCGAGCGGTACTCGATCTTGACCTTTCCGGTGCGCACGTACTTCTTGATGATGATCGGCAGCGCGCTCAGCGTGAACTGCTTGCAGAACGGACACTCCAGGTCGCCGAAGTACTGGAGCGTCACCGGGGCGTTGGGGTTGCCCAGCGTGATCGTGCTCTGGGGGATCCCTTGCAGCAACGACACGACTTCTGTGGCCGCGGTCTTGGCCGCCGGGCTGCTTGGCTTGGGTGCGCTTTTCGAGCCGCCGCTGCCGGTCGCCACCAGGATGATCGCGATGATCACGACCACAACGCCGGCGACCGCGCCGAGCTGGATCAAGCGCTTGCGCTGCGCCGACTGGGCGGCACTCGCTTCCTCGATCGCCTTGCGTTCCTCGCGCGCCGCTTCGCGGCGCTGCTTGCGGGTCAGATCGGACTCGGGCTCCACAGGGCTCATGCATGCAACTTTTGCATACTTTGCCTGAAGATTGCTTAAGGACTATCGAGTTCGCGGCCGAGCCCAATGCGGCGAGCATGGGCGCAGACAAGGCGCGCACGCTAGGACAATGCGTTCGGGATCCCGGGCCGGCTTGGGCAGCAAGCCTCGGCCGCCACGTCTCGGCCGCCACGCAGAGCTCGTGCGCGCGTGCGAGTCCTGTTCGTGGCGTAACGTAGACAGAGACATTGCCCCCGTAGCTCAGCTGGATAGAGCATCGGACTTCTAATCCGAGGGTCCCAGGTTCGAATCCTGGCGGGGGCGCTCGAATCTCCTTTATTTATGCGGAGTCTAAAATAGTAACTAACTATAAAATAGTAACGATGTCCCAAATATGTCCCAAAGAAATGCTAGACTTGGGACATGATTCGGTCCCTCAACACGCCATCTCGGCCGTCCAGCGGACACGTTTTTAGGGTCGAAAGAAACAAAGGGCCGGTCTGGTACGCCAAGTACCGACTGCCCGACGGTCGCCAGCTGCAGCGCAAGATTGGACCCGCCTGGACACAGCGAGGACGTCCGGCGGCCGGCTACTACACCAAGCGATCGGCTGAAGCGTGGTTGCGCGATCTGCTCGACCAAGCGCGTCGAGGGACGTTGCCGGGCCTCGTCAAGACAGGCGCCACCTTCGACGATGCGGCGGCCGAGTTCATGCGCTACGCCGAGTACGACAAGGCCCTGAAGCCATCGACTATCTACGGCTATCGATCGATCCTCGACGCCTACCTGCTGCCGGCCTTCGGCGGCAGGCAGCTCGAGCAGATCACCACTGCCGACATCGAAGCATGGCGGGCGGGGCTGGAGAGCGTCAGCCAGGGTCGGCGCGTCGAGCGCCAGCGCGATCAAGGTGAGCAACCCTCGCCGCGTAGACCGCTCGCCAACAGCACCAAGAACCGGATCATGGTGACGTTGCACGGGATCTTCAGGCGCGCCTGCAAGGTATACGGACTGCCTGTCAACCCGGCCAGCGGGATCGAGCGTCACCCGTCGCGTTTGAGCGGGGAGATCGACGTCTTTAGTCCGGAGGAGGTTTGGGCGCTCGTTCGCGCTGCCGCCTGCGAGCAGGACGGCGCGATCTTCCTGACGGCCGCATTTACGGGGTTGAGGAGGGGCGAGCTGATCGCTTTGCGGTGGCGTGACGTGGACTTCACAGGCTCTGTCCTGCGCGTGCGCGCGAGCTATGCGGGTGGCGCGCTCACTGCGCCGAAGTCGGGGAAGGTGCGTTCGGTTCCGCTCGCCCCGGAGGTTGCCCAGGCGTTGGCGCAGCTTTCCCGGCGGGAGTGCTCCATGGGCGAGGACGATCTGGTCTTTATCGGTGAGTTCGGCGGCTACTTGGATGGGTCGGCGCTGCGACGCCGCTACACGGCGGCACTGAAGCGGGCGGGATTGCGCCAGCTTCGCTTCCACGATCTGCGCCACACCTTCGGTACTCGAATGATCGCCAAGGCCGACATTCGGCGTGTGCAGGAGTGGATGGGTCACGCGGATGTGCAGACGACGATGCGCTACCTGCACTATGCGCCACGCGAGGAGGACGCGCGGCTCGTCGCCGAGGCCTTTCGGGTGGAGGATGCCTCGGGCGTGGGCTTGCCCCAGGGCGCATGAAAGGCTTTGAGGGTTTCCGGGACTCCCCGGAGACGCCGTTCTATCGCGCGGGAGCGATGTCCGCTGAGGCGACTTGGACGGAGGCGACCCGTCGCCTGGCGCGCATCCCGCGCTCAGCGGCGGCGGAGGCCCAACGCCGTCCAACCCATCCGTTCGCGACGGCAATTCAGTCCCACCGATGCGAGCCCGACGATCAGCGGCATGTTGCTCTCCCAGGGCGCCAAGCGCGCAAAAACGATGCTTGACGCCGCAGAGACGCACGAGATCGCCGTAGCGCACAAGTAGCGGCGCTAAACGTGGCGCAAAGAATCGACCGTCCTCAGGGGCGGTAGCGCTAACGCCGCTCGGCGTCGATGCCACAGCAACGACATAGCTGTCGCTGTATCCGTTGCAGTTGCCCTCGTCGTGTGTCTGCGATGTGCGGATTTGCTCCGGGACTGCGTCCCGGAATACGAATCCGCTGGAGCGGATGAAACCGCCAGGCCTGACGGCCTGGTTCGGTTTTTGACCGTCGCGGCCCGCGCGTGCGTGGTTGGAGGGATGGGATGTTGTGGGGCGGGCCACGACGGTCAAAAACCTCCCAGTCCTTGTTCCGCGTAGGGACGAGCGGGGTGGGCGTAGGCAGCGACCGCCGCAGCACTCGACGGTCGTGGT
>DATMPT010000181.1:0-3078 GCA_035567355.1 Solirubrobacteraceae bacterium | reverse complement strand
GGTGGACAGGAAGATGACAGCAGGCGGAGCGGTGGACAGGGAGATGACGGTGGACAGGGAGGGTGCGAACGGGGAAGTGGTGGCGGACGGGGAGACGATCGAGGAGCCGGCCGCATCCTCCGCCCTGGCGGAGCCCGGGCTGGCGGGATGATCCTCGTCACCGGCGGCTGCGGCTACATCGGTGCGCTCGTCGTCGAGGAGTTGCTTGCGGACGGCCAGGAGGTATGCGTGCTGGACCGGCTGCTTCACGGCCAGCAGGACATAGCCGCCGAGCAGGAGCGCGCTGGCGTGCGGGTGATCTGCGCCGACCTGCGCGACGCGGACGCTCGCGCGAGTGCCCTGGCGGGCGCTGGGGCCGTCGTGCACATGGCGGCGATCGTCGGCGATCCGGCGTGCGCGCACGATCCCGAGCTCTCCGAGCAGGTAAACGTCCAGGCCACGCGGGCGTTGGTGGACGAAGCGTGCGCGATGGGCGCGAAACGCTTCCTGTTCGCCTCGACCTGCTCCAACTATGGGCGCATGGCCGACCCCACCGTACCCGTCGCAGAGGACGGCGACCTGCGCCCGGTGTCACTTTATGCCAAGCAGAAGGTGGCCATCGAGACGCTGCTGCTGGAGGGCGCAAGCAGCGAGGGAATGGCGTGCACCTGCCTGCGCTTTGCGACCGTGTACGGCGTGGGGCGGCGCATGCGCTTTGACCTCACCGTCAACGAGTTTGCGCGCGACCTGTGGGCCGACCTCGACCTGGAGGTGTTCGGCGAGCGGTTCTGGCGCCCGTATGTACACGTGCGCGACGCGGCCCGCGCGGTCCTTACGGTGCTGCGCGCGCCCGCGGACAGGGTCTCGGGCCAGGTCTTCAACGTGGGGCGCTCGTCCGAGAACTACCGCAAGCTCGACCTGGTCGAGCAGATCCGCAAGCAGGTCGATGGTGGACGCGTCGCCTACGTGCCGCGCGCGGAGGACCCACGCGACTACAAGGTGAGCTTCGAGAAGATCCGCGCCGAGCTGGCGTTCGAGGCGCTGATGACCGTGCCCGACGGCATCGCGGAGGTACTCGGCGCGCTCGACGCCGGCAAGTTCGAGGACCCCTTCGATGAGCGCTACCGCAACCCCGCCTGAGCTGCCGCTGTTCGACCTGCGCCTGGAGCCCGAGGACATCGAGGCGGTGGCGGATACGTTGCGCTCGGGCTGGCTGACGCTCGGGCCGCGCACCGAGGCATTCGAGCGGACCTTCGCCGCCCACCTCGGTGCGCGCCACGCGATTGCCTTGAGCAGCTGCACCGCGGCGCTGCACCTCGCCTATCTCGCCGCCGGCGTGGGGCCCGGAGACGAGGTGATCGTGCCCTCTTACACGTTCGTGGCGACCGCCAACGCGGTGCTCTACTGCGGTGGCACACCGGTGTTCGCCGACATCGCCGGCCGCGAGACCCCGAGCATCGACCCGCAGGACGTGGAGCGGCGCATCACCCCGCGCACGAAGGCGGTGGCGGTCGTCCACTTCGCCGGCTATCCCGCGGCGGCCGATCGCCTGCGCGAGCTTTGCGACGCGCATGGGCTGGCCCTGATCGAGGACGCGGCCCACGCACCCAGCGCAACCCTGAACGGGCGCAGGCTCGGCACCTGGGGCGACGCCGGCGCGTTCAGCTTCTACTCGAATAAGGTCCTGTCGGTCGGCGAGGGGGGGCTGCTGTGCACCGACCGCGAGGACATCGCGCGGACCGCCCGCTCGTTGCGCTCGCACGCGATGACGAGCTCCACGATGGAGCGCCACGAGGGCCGCGCCCACACATATGACGTGGCCGGCCTGGGCTTCAACTACCGCATGGACGAGCCACGCGCCGCCCTGGCGCTCTCGCGCATGAAGCGCATGGAGCGGGAGATCGAGCGCAGACGCGAGCTGACCAGGCGCTATCGCGGGCTGCTCGGCGACGTCCCCGGGGTGATCGTGCCGTTTGCGGACGCCGACGTTGGGCTCTCCTCCTGCTATGTGATGCCGGTCATGCTCGAGCGCGAGGGTGCTCAGGCCAGGGTCGCTGGGCGCATGCGCGAGCGCGGGGTCCAGACGAGCGTGCTCTACCCGCCGATCCACCGCTTCAGCGCCTACCAAGCTCGCTTTCCCGAAACCAGCCTGCCCGTGACCGAGCTCGCTTCGAGCACTGAGCTGACGCTGCCGCTGTACCCCCACATCACCCACGCCGACCAGGACCGGGTCGTCTCGGAGCTCGCCGCGGCGCTCAGCGGGTGAGGTGAGCCCGGCGTTTGGTGCGGACCCGGTGTGCGGGCTCTCATACCGGCGGGATCAAGCGCTCGCGCACCCGCTCGAACTCCTCCAGGGCGCGCTCGTAGTCGTCGTGGCGGCCGATGTCCAGCCAGTAGTCCTCGCTCTGCCACGCGCGCACGAGCTCGCCCGCCGCGATCAGGCGCAGGACCAGGTCGGGGAAGTCGAGCCGCTCGCCGGGCTCGATGTATGAGAGCGCGCGCGGCGCGAAGCAATAGATGCCCATCGAGGCCGTGAAGTCGATCGTCGGCTTCTCCTCGAAGCCCGTCAGGCGCGTGGCGTCGCCGTCATCGCCGAAGCGAAGCACGCCGAGCGAGATCTCGATGTGGCGCGTCTTGGTCGCGACAGTCGCGATCGCATCGCTTGCCCGGTGGCGCTGCAAGAGGCCGTGGTAGTCGACGTCGGTGAGCACGTCCCCGTTCATCACGAGCACGTCGTGCTCGCGCAGGTCGTCGATCAAGGCAAGCGCGCCGACGGTCCCGAGCGGCTCCTGCTCGCGGTGGTAGTCGATCGGAATGCCGTACTTGGCCCCATCCCCGAAGAACGCCTCGATCAGCTCGGCCAGGTAGCCGGTGGCGATCGTGACCCGCTCGAAGCCCTGCGCCTTGAGCTGGCGCACGACGATGTCGAGCACCGGACGTTCGCCGATCGGCATCAGAGGCTTGGGCAGGACCGTCGTGTAGGGACGCAGGCGGGTGCCTTCGCCCCCGGCCAGGATCACGGCACGCTTCACGGGACTGGGTGGGGTTGGATGGGGTCCTGAGAGAACCGAGCGGCGCGCTGGCCTCAGCCGGCTTCCT
>DATMPT010000180.1:0-3630 GCA_035567355.1 Solirubrobacteraceae bacterium | reverse complement strand
GTCACGCCCGGCAATCTCACGCCCGGCAATCGTGCCGTGGGTGATCTCGGCCAAGGATGAGCGGGCGTTGCGCGCTCAGGCGGCGCGCTTGAGTGAGCACGTGAGCGCCGATCCCGCTTTGAGGGCTCTCGACGTCGGCTTTTCGTTGGCGACCGCGCGCAGCCAGCTTGCCCGTCGCGCGGTGGTGCTCGGCGGTGATCGAGATGCGTTGCTCGAAGGATTGGACAGCTTCTCCGCAGGGCTGCAGTCCCCCTCGGTGGTAGAGCGCATCGCGGGCGCGAGCGACACCGGCGTGGGTGCGGGCACCGGGGGGGTGGCCCTCGTGTTCACCGGGCAGGGGGCTCAACGGGTGGGCATGGGTCGCGAGCTGTACGCGGCGTTCCCGGTCTTCGCCGAAGCGTTTGATGAGGCGTGCGGACACCTGGACGTGCTACTGGGGCGCTCGCTTGCAGCCGTGATGTTCGAGCAGGAGGCGACGCTCGATGAAACGCTCTACACGCAGGCGAGCCTGTTCGCGCTCGAGGTCGCGCTCTTCCGTCTGGTCGAGAGCCTGGGCGTGCGAGCCGACTTCGTGATCGGGCATTCGATCGGCGAGCTCGCGGCGGCACATGTCGCTGGGGTGTTCACGCTGAAGGATGGGTGCGCTCTGGTCGCGGCACGCGGTCGTCTGATGGGCGAGTTGCCGCCCGGCGGCGCGATGGTCGCGGTACAGGCAACCGAGGAGGAGGCGCTTCAGTCGCTGGCCGGAAGCGACGGTGCCCGGGTTGCCTTGGCGGCTGTGAACGGACCCTCGTCGGTGGTCCTCTCCGGCGATGAGGATGCGGTGTTGAACGTCGCCGCGAAGTGGGAGGAGAGTGGGCGCAAGACCACGCGCCTGCGTGTGTCCCATGCCTTTCACTCACCCCGCATGGACGCGATGCTCGCGCAGTTTGCCCAAGCGGCGGCCCAGGTCTCATTCGCCGAGCCGCAGATCCCCCTCGTCAGCAATCTGACCGGCGAGGTCGCCTCGGATCTGTGCTCTGGCGAGTACTGGGTGCGCCACGTGCGTGAGACGGTGCGTTTCGCCGACGGGGTGCGACTGCTGCGCTCGCTTGGCGTGGGGACGTTCCTCGAGCTTGGACCCGAGGGTGTCTTGAGCTCGATGGTCGAGGATTGTCTGTCTGTCGCGCCGGGCACCCCGGCCGTGGTGACCCCACTGCTGCGCAGCGAGCGTCCCGAGGAGCACACGCTGATGGATGCTCTCTCACGCCTATGGGTGGGCGGGGTGAGCGTCGATTGGAGCCGCGCGTTTCAAGCCACAAGCGCCGCCTCTATCGACCTGCCCACTTATCCCTTCCAGCGCGAGCGCTACTGGCTGCAAAGCTCCATCCAGGGAGGTGCCGGTGTGTCCTCCGCGGGCCAGGCCCCAGCCGGTCACCCGTTGCTCGGAGCGATGGTCGCACTGGCCGACGGAGAGTCTTGGCTATTCACGGGCCGCTTGTCCGCTCAGACGCCCGCGTGGGTCGTGGACCACCTTGTGATGGGGGATGTCGTGGCACCGGCGACGGCGTTCGTGGAGATGGCGCTGCACGTAGCAGGGCAGCTGGGGTGCGAGGCCGTGGAGGAGCTTGTGATCGAGTCTCCGCTGGGGCTGCCCGATGACGGCTGGGTGCAGCTGCGGATCTCCGTGGACGCCCCCGACGATCGTGGGGCGCGCTCGCTCGAGATCTACTCACGCCGCGAGGACGCGTTGGTCGATGGGGAGCACGAGGGTGCCTGGACCCGTCATGCGAGCGGAGCGCTCGGCGACGGGCTTCGGGCGCCGGCGCTTCAGGCGTTGCACGAGCAAGCGGCGTCGCTGGGAGGCGATTCCTGGCCTCCTCAGGGAGCCCGCGCGGTGGACGTCGAGGACTTTTACGGCGAGTTGGCCGCGGCCGGTGTCGAGCACGGTCCGGCGTTTATGGGAGTCCGCGCGCTCTGGCGTCGGGGCGAGGATTTGTTCGCCGAGGTCGTGCTGCCCGATTCCGAGCAGGCGCACGCCGCTCGCTACGGCATCCATCCGGCTCTGTTCGACGCGGCCATCCAGCCGATGGCGCCAAGCCTGAGTGACGAAGCCGGAGCCCCGGGCGAGGACGAGCTGGTACACCTGCCATTCGCGTTCAGCGGCGTGCGCCTTCACGCTCACGGCGCCGGCGCGCTGCGCGTATGCCTCTCGCGCGACAGCGCTCGCCCAGCCGGAATGATCGCGGCGGAGGAGAGCGGCCGGCTGGTGGCGTCGATGGACTCGGCCACCATGCGCGCGATCCCGCGCGAGCAACTTGCTCAGGCCCGGGGAGGATCGCCGGAGTCGCAGTTCCAGGTTGAGTGGGCTCCGCTCTCTCCATCCCCATCCGATTCCCCGCCGTCCGGCGAGTGGGCGGTGCTGGGTATGCAGGGCGGGCGTTTGGCCTCGCGGTGGAGCTCCGCATCCCCGAGCGTGTACGCGGACATGGACTCGCTGTGTCAGGCGCTGGACGGCGGTTGTGCGGCGCCCGCCGTCGCACTGGTCGATTGCGAGTCCTTCATTACGACAGCGAGCGAGGAGGGGACCGCGCAGGCCGCTCACCTAGTCGCGCGGTCGGTGCTGGAGTTGTTGCAGCGGTGGCTGGCCGATGAGCGTCTGTCCGCGTCGCGTCTGGCGATAGTCACCACCGAGGCCGTGTCCACGTCGGCCGTGTCTACGCCGGCGCAACACGATGCAGGCGGCCTGGCGCAGGCTCCGGTCTGGGGGCTGGTGCGCTCCGCTCACTCCGAGCATCCGGACCGGTTTGTCCTGATCGACCACGACGGCGAGCCCGCCTCCGTCCAGGCGCTGTCGGGCGCACTTGCGGCTGAGGAGCCTCAGCTTGCGATCAGGGCGGGTCAGATGCTCACTCCGCGCCTCGTGCGCCTGCCCGCAGCCCCTGCGTCGTCCGGTCATACACAGAGCCTCGGAGAGATCGACCCCGATGGGACGACCCTGATCACCGGTGGCACAGGTGGCCTGGGTGCGCTGGTCGCACGACACCTGGTGGTTGCTCACTCGGTGAGGAGCTTGCTGCTCGTGAGTCGCGCTGGAGACGCAGCGCCGGGAGCTCAGGAGCTGTGCAAGGAGCTCACTGGGCTGGGTGCCAGTGTGCGGGTGGCCAGCTGTGATGTAGCCGACAGGGTCAGTCTGCGGGAGTTGATCGGATCGCTCCCGAGCGAGTTTCCCTTGCGCGGAGTGGTGCACGCGGCGGGGGCCCTCGAGGATGGCGTGATCGGCTCGCTCACGCCCGAGCGGCTCGACCGCGCGCTTGCGGCGAAGGTCGATGGGGCGTGGAATCTGCACGAGTTGACGCGCGAGGCGGAGTTGTCCGCGTTCGTCCTATTCTCCTCGATAGCCGGCATTCTCGGAAGTCCGGGTCAGAGCGCCTATGCGGCCGCGAACACATTCCTGGACAGGCTGGCTGCGTATCGCCGCGGCACGGGGCTCGCCGGCACGTCGGTCGCCTGGGGTTGGTGGGCGCGCGAGAGCGACATGACCGCCGGGCTCGACGAGCGAGATCGCGGGCGGGCCGCCAGGCTCGGGATGATCGCGCTCTCAGACGATGAAGGGCTCGGACTGTTCGACGAGGCACTTGCTGCAGATCA
>DATMPT010000179.1:0-2688 GCA_035567355.1 Solirubrobacteraceae bacterium | reverse complement strand
CTGCCGTGCAGTCGCATCGCAACTGGTCGGCGAGCGCGTTTAAGCCCGTCCAACTGGCGCCGAACTTGTCTGTGTCTACCGGAGCGGTCGCATATGGATCGGCCTCGATCACCAACGTATGCTCGTCGCGCCAGGTACACGCTTCGGTTTACCGTTGATCCTACAGTCGATGGTATCCCCAAAGATTGACGGTATGTTTAGAGCCAACATGGCTCAACCTCCTATTTGCTGTCCCTTGTTTGGTCCCTTGTTGGCCTAGTAGAACCCCTTCAAACAGCAGAGCTCTTCACCCTGCGTCTAGCTAAAATCGACCTCAGAATCAGTGACGCGCGGCACACCGCCGTTAGATGCTGACGCGGCTGAGCGAAGCGCCTGATCTGACATTGCGGGCCCTGGCCGCCGAGCTTGCGCACTGGCTAGGATGCATCGCTGAGCCCGAAGAGGAGCCGGGCGGACGCGCCAAGGGCCGTCCACGGCAGAGCGGACTAGCTGCGCGACGGCTTCCTCCAAGACGTGTTTACGCCGCCGCTGCGAGCGTCGGTACAAGGCCGAGTTGCTCCAGCATGGTGAGCTGGTCAAACATCAGATTAAACGAGACATGCTTGCCATCGCGAAAGCGGAGCACTTGGATATAGTGCACTTTGACCCAGCGGCCCGTCGGTGGAATGTCTCCCATTGGACCGCGCAGAACGCCGTCTTGGGTTCCGGTGAATGTGCCCTCCTCGACTGCGACGTCATCGATGATGTGAACGGCTTGGACTTCAACATGCGCGTTCGGGAAGGCAGCGAACCAGCCGCCGAAAAATGCGGCGCAGGCGGCCTTTCCATCGCCGTGCATCCCGCCCGGCGCCGTGAAAACGACATCGTCAGCGAGGACTTCGGCAAAGCCCGCGATGTCGTGGGCGTTGAAGGTAGCTGTCCCCTTTTCGAAAGCCTCACGCGCAGTCATTGCCATTAGATCCTCCTTCGGCTTGTTGAATGCCGGCCGAAGGGTCGCGCCGGGGACAATCCTTCGCTAGGGGGTAGGCACCCTGGTTTTTTCTCTCTCGAAGAACTTCGACAGCTCATGGCGACGCTCAATCCCGAGCTTGGTGTATGCACGCGCGAGGTGACCCTCGATAGTTTTGAGCGTCACGTAGAGTTGGTAGGCGATTTCTCGATTGGTCCGACCCTCGGCCGCCAGCTGTACGACACGCAGCTCTCTGGGGCTTAATGCTTGCAAGCCCGTGCGCCACTCGCGTCGTGGGCGCGCGCCGGTAGCTTTGAGTTCCTCGCGCACGCGAGCTGCGAGCGGCCGGGCACCGCAATGGGCAGCGAGGTCGAGAGCCTCAGCGAGCGGCTCGCGCGCGGCGGAACGGCAACCATCCCGTCGCAGCGCGGCACCCAGCTCGGCTAGCGAGTGTGCCCGCTCGAGCACGGCCGGCGAGTTCCGCAGAGAGGCCACCGAGTCGCGGAGCAGCTCAATCCCCTTGCCGCGGCCCTGGGCAAGTCCGGCGACGCGTTGCGTGATCCCGAGCGCACGCGGTGCTCCGAACGCTTTCACGTCGGCAAGCTCTGCATGCGCCAAATCCCACGCGCGCTCGCGCTCTCCAAGTCGCAGCAGGGCTAGGGAGGCGCCCGCGCGGGCGTGCAGGTAGCCAACGTCTCGAATTTCGGTATCCCACACTTCCTGGCGAAACATTTCAGCACAGGCCTGAAAGTCAACGAGCGCTTGCGCGGGGCGGCCCTGGGCAAGCCGGAGCCTTGCACGGGCGGCCGGGATCAAGACTGTGCCGACCCCCGCCGGCCAGTCCCGTTGCGGCAAAAGCGAGATTAGCGCCTCTGCCTCAACAAGCTCGCCTGCCTCGACCGCGACATCGGCCAAAACAGTCACGGCGAACGCCAGCCCCGCTCGAAGATCGCTCTCGCGCAACACCTGTAGGGCGATCCGCGCAGCCGCATCCGCTTCCGGCAGGGCTCCAAGGCGCAGCTTCAATAAACCAAGCGTACTATAGGTGGCGACAAGGCCGCGTGCGCTACCAGAGCGCCGGACCTCAGCGACCATGGGTTCCAATGCGGTCTCAACCGTGTGAAAGCGTTCGGCTGTCACCAAACTCCACATTACCGCGGCAGATGTGTCCCAATTCTCAGCCTGTGCACGGGCGAGGGAGAGGGCTGACTCCAGAGGGATAGCCACCTCATCCGCCGGCCGGCCGGCAAGCACCATCGCCATGCCCCGCGCCGCTAGGGCCTCAGCATGAATCGCTGCGAACGAAGAGGCGCCGTAGCGCTCAAGCACCGGCTTCACGTGGGAGGCGCGACGCGCATCGTGAAGGCCACAGATAACGAGCTTGCCTTCGAGTCGAGTGGTTAGCTGCCTATCGACCTCGCCGAGCTCTGCCAGCCCTCGCTCAATGGCATCCACCGCGTCCACCCAGCGAAACAGCGCTGCGTAGGCTTCGGCAACTTCGAGCGTGATCTCGGCTCGTTCACGTGGATCGGTGGAAAGCCGTACCGCCTCTTCGAGGTGAATGAGCGCGGAGTCGCGCCCTGCAATCACCTCCGCGCGGGCCGTCCGCCGCAATAGATCGATACGCTGCGCGCTAGGAGGTGGTTCGGCCAATGCGCGGTTCCATAGGTCGGCTGCCACTTTAGGTGCGCCATCGTCGATCGCTTGCTGTGCGGCCTCGTCCAATCGGGCAAGCACCC
>DATMPT010000178.1:0-3088 GCA_035567355.1 Solirubrobacteraceae bacterium | reverse complement strand
CGTCTCGTTGATCATCCGCTGGGACTCGGCGGCGATCGTGCCGAACACCAGGGAGCTCTTGCCGGAGCCGGACACGCCGGTGAACACCGTCAGCCGGCGCTTGGGGATCTCGACGCTGATGTCCTTGAGGTTGTTGACGCGGGCGCCATGCACGCGGATCAACTCGTGACCGTCTGCGGCGCGCAGCGCAGGTGACAGCGTGTCCGTCTTCGTGGCCATGCTCACCGTGTCTGCGGCGAACCGGTCACCCCGCTGGTGGGCCCGGGCGCCGGTCTTGAGACGTCGGCCCTCATCGGTCCTGGAGCAGCCCGAGGACGTTGCCGTCGGGGTCGGTCACGGTGGCCACCAGGCGACCGCCACCTACGTCGTGCGCGGGTTCCTTCACTGTGGCGCCCGCCGCGGTCACCTCGGCCAGCTTCGCCTCGATGTCAGGCACGTGCCAGAAGGCCACCGGTGAGGTCATGCCCTGTGGCCCGCCACCCGGCACCAGCCCGATGTGCTGGCCCTCGGCCTCGAAGCCGACGTAGTAGTCGGAGTCGGCCTGCGGCGGTACGCCGAGCAGGGCGGTGTACACCGCCCTGGCGCTCGCCAGGTCGGACACGGGATGCAGCACGGTCTTGATTCCCTGGGTGGAAGAGCCGGTCATGGTCACTCCTGGAGTCGTGGGTCTGGTCGGGATTGTCTGACTAAAGACGAACGGAAGAGCGCGCAAACGTCGCCCGAGGCGGCACTAGCCCGCTCCGCCGGGGGTCACCCGGTAGGCGTCAAAGACAGCCTCGGTGTTGCGCAGGCGCGAGATCGCGCCCTTCAGGCTCTGGGTGTCGGCCAGCTCGACGACGAAGCGGTTCTTGACCATCGGCGGGCTCGACAGGCAGCGCGCTTCGAGAATATTCGCGCCTGACTCCGAGAAGGCGCGCGAGAGGTCCTCCAGCAGGCGGTGGCGATCCCAAGCGTCGATGTGTATTTCCACGACGAACGAGGTCTCCTGGTCGCCTTCCCAGCTCACGCCGGTGAAGCGTTCGGGGTTGCGCTGCAAAAGCCTCGCATTGGGGCAATCCTTGCGGTGGATCGTGATGCCGCGGCCCAAAGAGATGTAGCCAACGATCGGATCGCCCGGCACGGGGCGGCAGCACTTGGCCAAGCGCAGCATCACATCCTCCACCCCATCGACCCTGATCCCATACTGGCCAGAGGAGCTGGTAGCGCGCTGGCGCGGTCGACCGACCTTCAGCAGGTCTGTCGCCGCGGTGTCGCCGTCAGCGGCCTCGCCCTGCTTGAGGCGCTGGAGCACTTTGTTGACGACCACCTTCGGCGAGATCTTCGCCGCGCCGAGCGCGATGTAGAAATCGTCGGCCTTGCGGTAGCCCATCTCCCTGATCACGTCGGCAAGCAAAGCCGAGCCGGTGATCTTCTGGGCCGGCAGGCCCTGCTTCTTGAGGTGCTCCTGCAAGAGCTCGCGACCTGTGTGCTCGGTGCCCTCGCGCGACTCCGCCTTGAACCATTGCTTGATCTTGTTGCGCGCCCTGGTCGTCTTGACCATCGCCAGCCAGTCGCGCGAGGGGCCACGCTCGCGCTTGGCGGTCAGGATCTCGACGATGTCTCCGGAGCGCAGCTCGTAGTGCAGGGGCACGATCTTGCCGTTGACGCGCGCGCCCACGCAACGGTGGCCGATCTCGGTGTGCACCTCATAGGCGAAATCCAGCGGCGTGGAGCCGGCCGCGAGTGACTTGACCTCCCCCTTGGGCGTGAACACGTACACCTCGTCCTCGAACAGGTCGATGCGCAGGCTCTCCATGAACTCCTGCGGGTCTGACATCTCCTTCTGCCAGTCGAGCATCGAGCGCAGCCACTTCATCTTCGCGTCGTCGCCATCGCTGCCCGCGGAGTCCTTGGACTGGGGGCGCTGCTTGTACATCCAGTGCGCCGCCACGCCGAACTCCGCCATCTCGTGCATGTCCTGGGTGCGAATCTGGATCTCCAAAGGCCGTCCCTCGGGACCGATCACGGTCGTGTGCAGGGACTGGTACATGTTGAACTTGGGCATCGCCACAAAGTCCTTGAAGCGTCCCGGCAGGGGCTTCCACAAAGAGTGAATTACACCGATTGCCCCATAGCAGTCCTTGACCGACTCGACGATCACCCGCATCGCGGTCAGGTCATAGATCTCGTTGAACTCACGGCCCTTCTTGGTCATCTTCGAGTAGATCGAGTAGAAGTGCTTGGCCCGCCCGGCGATCTGCGCGGCTATCCCAACCGTCTGGAGCTCGGTTGCCAGGTAATCGCCGGCCTCGGCCACATAGTGCTCGCGGTCCTCGCGCTGCTGGGAGACGAGCTCCTTGATCTCCTTGTACTTACGTGGGTGCAGCGTGGCGAAGGCGAGATCCTCGAGCTCCCACTTGATGGCATGGATACCGAGCCGGTGAGCGATCGGGGCATATATCTCAAGCGTCTCGCGCGACTTCTCGAGCTGCTTCTGCTTGGGCATCGCGTCGATCGTGCGCATGTTGTGCAAGCGGTCGGCCAGCTTGATCAGGATGACCCGCACGTCGCTTGCCATCGCGACCATCATCTTGCGGTAGTTCTCCGCCTGGGCCTCGTCGCGCGACTGGAAGGTGATGCCGGTCAGCTTCGTCACGCCGTCCACGATGCCGGCGATCTCCTCGCCAAAGCGTTCTTGCACCTCCCCGATCGAGGCGGATGTGTCCTCGACCGTGTCGTGCAACAGCGCCGCACACAAGGTCTCGGTGTCGAGGCGCATACCGGCGCAAATGCGCGCGACGCCTACAGGATGCACGATGAAGTCCTCGCCCGACTTACGCCGTTGAGCGGCGTGGTGCTCGCAGGCGAACACGAACGCGTCTTCCACGTGCTCGCGATCGATCTCCACGACGGCATCGGCGGCGTGCTCGGAGACGATCGCGAACAGGTCGTCGAGCAGCCGGCGCTCGAGCTCGCTCAGCTCTGCGCGGCGGCTGCGACGAGGGGCGTCGGTAGCGGAAACAGCGTGGACTGAACTGGGCCGGCTGTTAGACATGGCTTAAGGGTAGCCTCCTCGCGGACCGGTTGGGCATGACGGAGCACCAGGCGT
>DATMPT010000177.1:0-5220 GCA_035567355.1 Solirubrobacteraceae bacterium | reverse complement strand
TGCCGGCCGTGACGGTCGACTCCGCATCGCCCTCGCAGAGCCCGGGCGACCTGTTCATGGCGCCCTATTCGGGACCGGGCCAGAACGGGCCGATGATCGTCGACTCCTCGGGCAACCTCGTGTGGTTCGACCCGCTCCCCTTTGGCACGGAGGCCACCAACCTGCAGGTGCAGTCCTATGAAGGCAAGCCCGTGCTCACCTGGTGGCAGGGCTACATCCCGCCCCAGGGCTTCGGCCAGGGCGAAGAGGTAGTCGCCAACTCCTCCTACCAGCAGATCATGAAATTCAGGGCCGGCAACGGTCTCCCGGCCGACCTGCACGACTTCGCCATCACACCCCAGCACACGGCCCTGTTGACCGTGTTCGACCCGATCCGCTGCAACCTCTCGAGCGTCGGCGGTCCCAGCGACGCAGCCGTTACCGACAGTCTTTTCCAGGAAATCGACCTCGAGACGCACCTCGTTCGGCGCGAGTGGCATCCGCTCGACCACGTTGCGCTCGCCCAGTCATACGCCAGCCCCACGAGCGCGACGAACGAATGGCCATACGACTACTTTCACCTCAACTCGATCGCGATCCGCCACGACGGCTCGCTGCTGATCTCGGCGCGCAACACCTCCGCCTTGTACGAGCTCAACCCCGGCACGGGCCAGGTGTTCGCCCAGATCGGCGGCAAGCACGGCTCGGAGACGCTGGGTTCGGGCGCGGCGACCGCCTATCAGCACGACGCCGAGGAACTGCCCAACGGTAACTTCAGCGTGTTCGACAACGGCGCCGTGCCGAAGGTGCACCCCCAATCCAGGGGCTTGGTGTTGGCGGTCAACCCGGGCACCAGGACCGATACGGTCGTCGGCCAGTACGTACACTCAGGGCCACTGTCGGCCGGCAGCCAGGGCAGCGTGCAGGCGCTGGAAGACGGCAACATGTTCATCGGCTGGGGCGCCGAACCCTACTTCTCGGAATACACGCCCACGGGAGCGCTCGTGTTCGACGCGCACTTGCCGGCCAAGACGGAGTCCTACCGCGTCTACCGCTTCCCCTGGAGCGCCACGCCCGCGGGCTTCCCATCGATCGCGGCGGCGGCGGGGGCCGGCGAAACCACCACCGTCTATGCCAGCTGGAACGGGGCCACCCAGATCGCAAGCTGGAGTGTGCTCGCAGGCCCCTCGGCAACCCAGCTCGCCCCTGCCGCCAGCGCCCCCAAGGCGGGCTTTGAGACGCCCGTCTCCGTGCCCGGCAAGCCCGCCTACGTGCTTGTCCAGGCGCTCGACGCAAACGGCAACGTACTCGGCACCTCCCGCGCGATCAAGGGCTAGCCATCGCGACCGACCGTTCCATCGCGATCGGCCATCGCGATCAAGCGCCGGCCATCGCGCGCCGCAGGTAGGGAGCCAGAAGGGTTGCCGTCGCCGAGGCGCTCTCACGGGGTGAGCGGCGCGGCATCGTTACGTAGCTGAGCGCGAGCCGCACGAGCGAGTCGGCCAGCAGCCGGGCGGCCACGGCGTCGAGCACCGGCCAGCCCGATCGCATTATCTGGAAGAGCCGGTCCGAGGCCCATTCGAGCACGGGACGACTCTGGGTGGTGATCAGGGGAAGCATCCCACCTGTGCCGTCGTCCTCCAAGAGCATCCGTACCAAAGGGTCTTCGGAGGCGACGGTCAGAAACACCTCGAGTCCGGCGGCCACGGCCTCCACGGGATCGTCGAGGTGGGCGAGGATGGCTCCTTCGACCACTTCCAGGAAGCGGGCGCCCTCGCGGATCACGAACTGCTGGGCGAACTCCTCACGCGTGCCAAGCTCCTTGTAGAGCGTCTGACGGCTGAGCCCAGCGCCGCGCGCGACATCGGACATCGTGATCTGCGCCCACGGCCGGTCCTCCAGCAAGCGCCGCGCGGCGTCAAGCAAGGTGTCGCGCAACAGCTGACGGGCGGCCGCCCTGTAGGGCATCGCGGGCCGGGAGGCACCGCCCTGTGCGGACCGGCCGCCGCGGCTCCCCCTGCTCGTGCCGGCGGTGGCTGAGCGGCGGGCGCCTCTGGTGCTCGTGGCCCCCGTCATGAGCCCGCGACCGGCGAGCTGTAGCGCGCCAAGACACGACGGCGCGTACGCGGGTGAATGTTCATCTGCGAGAAGTCGCCCTGGTAGTGGGCGATCAGACGGCGGTCCATGATCCGCCGCCACAGGGGCGGGATCGCGGCGGCGACGATCATGCCCGCGTAGCCGGTGGGAAGCTGGGGAGCCTCGTCGAAGTGTCGCAAGGACTGGTAGCGGCGCAGGGGATTGGCGTGATGGTCGGAGTGACGCTGGAGGTGGTAGAGCAGCACGTTGGAGGCGACGTTGTTAGAGTTCCAAGAGTGCTCGGGACGGGTGCGCTCGTAGCGACCATCCTCCCGCGTCTGGCGCAAGAGGCCGTAGTGCTCGAGGTAGTTGACGACCTCCAAGAGCGAGAAGCCGATCACGGCCTGGATCAAGAGGTAGGGGAGCACAACCGCCCCAAACGCGAGCGCGAGGCCGCCGAACAAGACCACGCTCATCAGCCAGGCATTGAAGATGTCGTTGCGGATGCTCCAGAAGCGGTGCCCGTCGCGCTCCAGGTGTTCGCGTTCGATCTCCAAGGCCGAGCGCAGGCTGCCGATCACGGTGCGAGGCAGGAACTCATAGAAGCTCTCGCCCAAGCGCGAGCTGGCGGGATCCTCGGGCGTGGCCACGCGCACGTGGTGGCCCCGGTTGTGCTCGACGAAGAAGTGCCCGTAGCCGGTCTGGGCCAAGGCCACCTTGGAGAGCCAGCGCTCGGAGGAGGCACGCTTGTGGCCGAGCTCGTGGGCGGTGTTGATGGCCACCCCGGCCACCATCGCGACCGTCAGCGCCAAGCCAACCGACTCAAGCGTGGAGAGCCCCCCGTGCGACCACATCCAGCAAGCGAAGATCAAGCCGGCGTACTGGAGGGGCAGAAACGCGTAAGTACACCAGCGGTAGTAGCGATCCTGCTCTAGCCACTTGATCACCGAGTCGGGTGGGTTGGAGGCGTCCAGCCCTACCAGGAGGTCGAGCAAGGGGAACACGGCGAAGATCAAGACTGGCCCATAGAACCAGAAGGCGCCGAGACCGGTCGCTTCGACCAGGCCCCAGGAGATGAACGGGAGCAAGGGCACGATCAGGCCAAGCAGCCAGGCATAGCGCTTGCTGTCGCGCCATCTGGTCTGCGCTTGCCCGCCTGGCATGGCCGTCTCCGCCCGTGCCTCCCCGGCGGCCGTCGTCGCCTGGGCGTGCGCTTCGATAGAGCTCATGTTGCGGCTACCTCCGATAGGTCGACTCTGCGGCGTCGGTTTACAAGAGTAGCGCTTTTGTCAAATTTTGGGACGGAACAGCGCTAGTTGTCGCTCCCCAACGCTAGTTGTCGCTCCCCACCTTCAGCACGAGCTTCCCAGTGTTCTCCCCCGCGAACAGCTTGGCGAGCGCGTCGGGGAAGCGCTCGAAGCCCTCGACGAAGTCCTCGCGGGCGACGAGGCGGCCTTCGGCGATCCAGGCGCCCATCTCGTGCATCGCCTCGGCCATGCGGCCCATGTAGTCGACGACGACGAAGCCCTCCATGCGTGCGCGGTTGACCAGCAAGGACATGTAGTTGGACGGGCCCCGCATGGCATCGAGGTTGTTGTACTGGGAGATCGCCCCGCAGATCACAACGCGCGCGCCGCGCGCCAAGCGCGCCAGGGCGGCGTCCAGGATCTCACCGCCGACGTTGTCGAAATACACGTCGATGCCCTCCGGGCAGTGCTCGCGAAGCGCATCGTTTACGTCCTGCTTCTTGTAGTCGATCGCCGCGTCGAAGCCCAGCTCCTCCACGATCCACGCGCACTTCTCGGGCCCGCCCGCGATCCCGACGACGCGACAGCCCTTGAGCTTGGCGATCTGCCCAACCAGGCTGCCGACCGCTCCGGCCGCGCCCGAGACGACCACCGTCTCGCCCTCTTTGGGGGCACCGACCTCGAGCAGGCCGAAGTAGGCGGTCATGCCGGGCATGCCCAAGGCGCCCACGTACTTAGAGAGGGGAACCGCCTCCGCGTCGACCTTGAAGACAGCGCTGTCCTCGCACACCGCGTACTCCTGGACCCCCAGCCAACCTGAGACCCTGTCCCCGGCGGAGAGCTTCTCGCTCTTGGACTCCACGATTTCGCCGGCGGTCGCCGCGCGCATCACCTCGCCGATCTGCACGGGCGGGACATAGGAGCGCCCCTCGTTCATCCAGCCGCGCATGGCGGGGTCGAGCGAGATGTAGAGGACCTTGACGAGCACCTGGCCGTCTGCGAGCTCGGGGACGGCCTCCTCGACGTAGTCGAAGTGCTCGCGCCCGACCATCCCCTGCGGGCGGGAGGCGAGGCGAAACTGGTGGTTGGGGGCATCCATGGAGAGGTCCTCTCGATAGCGGGAGCGGGATGGCAGTGTCTCACGCAACGGGGTGCGATGCGCGTGCGCGTAGGGGGTGCGACGCGTGGTGGCGCGTGCCTGCACCCACGCGCGCGGGGCACTCGTTTCCGCCACACACAACCCCGGCCTCGCACGAGCGAGCCAAGCCGGTAGGCTCGCCGGGATGGACTTCGCGCACTCGCCCCGCACGCAGGAGCTGCTGGAGCGCCTGATCGCTTTCCAGGAGCGTGAGGTGGGCCCGCGCGAGGAGCCCTACATGCGGGAGCTGCTCTCGCGAGCGGACCCGTGGGTGGTGCTGCCGGCGATCGAGGAGCTCAAGACGATCGCAAGGCGGGAGGGACTGTGGAACCTGTTCCTGGCAGACGCGGAGCTGGGCGCGGGCCTCTCCAACGTCGAATACGCGCCGCTTGCCGAGCGCATGGGACGCTCGCTGATCACGGCCGAGGCGTGTAACTGCAATGCGCCGGACACAGGCAACATGGAGGTGTTGTGGCATTTCGGCTCAGCCGAGCAGAGGGAGCGCTGGCTGAGGCCGTTGCTGGACGGCGAGATCCGCTCGGCCTTTTGCATGACCGAGCCCGACGTGGCCTCCTCGGACGCCACCAACATGCAGGCAACCGCCCGGCTCGACGGAGACGAAGTGGTGGTCAACGGGCGCAAGTGGTGGAGCACCGGCGTGGGGCATCCCAACTGCGAGGCGATCGTCTTCATGGGTCTCACAGACCCCGAGGCAGACCGCTACAAACAGCACTCGATGGTGCTGGTGCCGATGGACGCGGAGGGCGTGAGGGTCGAGCG
>DATMPT010000176.1:0-5449 GCA_035567355.1 Solirubrobacteraceae bacterium | reverse complement strand
TGGCGCTGCTGAAGCAACTCGCGGCGCTCCACCAAGGCGCCCAGGATCAGATCCGAGAGCGAGGGGTCATCGAACAGCAGTGCTCGCAGCTTCTCGCGTGGGAGGGCGATGTAGCGCATCGGCTGGGTGACGACCGCTGTGACGAACACCGCCTGCCCACTGAGAAGGTTGACCTCGCCGAGAAACCCCGACGCGCCGTGGCGCACGATCTCGTTCCCCGCGCCGTCCAAGATCGCCGCCTCACCCTCGATGATCGCGATGAACGGATAGGTCGCGTCGCCGATCTCATACAGCTTCTCGCCCACCCCGGCCGTGAGCTCCTCGCCGTGCTCGGCAAGCAGCTCAAGCTGAGTGCTCGAAAGCACTCTGGCGGGCGGAACCGCCATCTGATCATCATCGTGGGACGTCACCCAGATGCAAGCGTAGCTGGACTATGCGGTGCTCATATCGTCGACTTCGATCTTCAGCGGCTCCGGGCCGTGGTGCGGCAGTCGATCGCGCGGAAGCACCCGTGTACGGGGTCGTTGACCACCCCGACGTTTTGCACGAACGCGTACACGCTCGCGGACCCGACACCTCGGCTCAGAGGCCCGGAGTTGCATGTCCAGGAAAAGGCAACTACGACAAATTGTAGTAGATTGGGAAAGGATCTTGTTGGAGGTGCGTCTTTTGACCTAAAGCGCATCTGCGCAAGCAAACCCCACAGCCTCGAGTCGCGTAGTAGCTCACTGACTTTCGAGGTTGCACCACAGAAGGGACAACCCATGATTCGCCCAAAGACCAAAACGCCGGTGGTGCCCGTGCTCGGCCTGCTAGGCCCGATGAAAGGCGTCAAGCCCAGCACCAAGATCGTGGGGCGCCGGCGTAGGCGCCCCGCTCTGATCGGGCTCGGAGCAGTCGGTGTGGCGCTCGTCGTGGCCGGCTGCGGCTCCGCGGTCAGCACACCGAGCACCCCTGCCCAGACGCCCGTCGCTCCGGCGGCCACGGTGAATACACGAGCTGCGGCGCCGACCAAGGCCCCGGCCCCAGCCCCGGCCCCAACAGGCACACCAGATGCAGCGGCAACTCCTACGCAGAAGGCGACGCCCACCGCGCCGGCGGCTCCGGTGGCTCCGGCGGCAAAGAATCCCGACGCGGGGATCCCTCAGGGTAATGGCGGCGACGCCGACCCTGACAACAACGGCGGCGCGAACGACGGCGATGGTCAGATTTAGGCACAACCGTGACCGTCACGTGGGAGGGCGTGGCGGTCACGGTGATAGTGCTCGGCAGACCGGCCATACACGCCCTGAGCGCGGTTAGTACGAGCGTTTGCAGGCTGGAGAACAGCTCGGGAAGGTTCCTGTTCTCGCAAGCGTCTTAGTTGCTAGTAGCATATACTACGCTTCGTAGTAATTGGCACTAGCTCTCAATCGATCTGCTCCCAGAAAGGAGCTCACCCGTGCAACCCCATGCTCACACCTCATCCAGATCATCCCACGCGCTCCTCGCCCTTCGCGTGCTCGGAGCAATTCTTCTCCTGTTCGTGGGGGCCGATCATTTTTATGAGTACTCCGTAGACGACTACTCGGTCGTGCCGACGATCGGGGCGCTGTTTCTGTTGAACTTCATTTCGGCAAGCGTGGTCGGGCTGCTGCTGCTTGCTCCGTTGAAGCGTATCTTCCACCGCCTCGGGGCACCTGTTCTGGAGTTGGCCACGCTGAGCGGGTTTGGCATTGCGGCGACTTCTCTGGCGGCGCTATTGATCAGTGAGCAGACCCCGTTGTTCGGATTCATGGAGTCCAATTACCGGCCGGCGATCCTCGTGGCGCTCGTTTCCGAGACCGCTGCCGCGCTGTGTCTGGCACTGTTGCTGGTCCTCGTGCGCCGTGCCAGGAGTGCCAATAGGCGCAGCGCGGGAACGCGCGTCGCCAAGCGCTCGCAGGCGAGCCCTAGCACGACATGAGATTCACACGGCTATGTCGAGTACAACCGTGGCGTCGGAAGGGTTGGCGCGTGGCGCAGATACCGCCAGACGGACAGTGGCGCCATCACCGTCAGGATCGCCGCGCTGGTCGCGCACCACTCGCAGATCGCGTGGATCGAGAACAGCTCGCGGTAGGTCAGGTAGCCGCTGAACGCGAAGCCCACTAGCGTGAGCGCCATCATCGCAAAGCGAGTGTTCTCGTTTTCGCGAGCCAGCAGCAGACCGAGGATCGAGACGTAACCAAGCAGGCCGATCAAGGCCACAGGCACGCCCGCTAGCTTCGAGTACACGGAGCTCTGCACCTTTATGCAGCTGTCACCGGCGGTGCACACGGGCTGAACTTCGGCGTAGTGGACATACGTCAGGTAGCCCGCGATGCCGAGACCCGCCACCGTGAGTACGGTCAACGTGATCCTGAGGCTTCGTGCACTCATCGTGATCCTCCCGTGGTATTCCTAGCTCTTGGCTAGCTTTGCGATCGCTTCGTTGAACGAGCCCGGTTCGGTGAAAGAGCTCGGTTCAAGTTTGCTCGTCGTGCCACCAGAACGCCCGATCAGGAACGCGGGGGTACCGTTGAGATTCGCGGCGCTGGCGGCCTGCCCGTCGCTCAGGAGTTGGCTGGACAGAGCCGCGTCGCCGCGATCGCTCGTCCACTGCGTGAGGTCAAGGCCCGGGACCTGGCTGGCGATGCCCTGGATGTAGCTTTCCGTCGCGTAGCCCGAGTCCTCTTCTCCCTGCTCGTGGTAGAAGGTCTCGATGAAGTTCCACATCCTGTCCTGCTTGCCTGCCGCCAGCGCTGCGAGTTGCTGGGCTTTGAACACTTCAGGTTCGCGCGTCGCCGTCTCCAGCGAGCGATATTCGATCTTCAACTCACCGCCGCGCACCCACCTTCCGATGATCGAAGGCAGCGCCGACAGCGTGAACGCCCTGCAGACCGGGCACTCAAGGTCGCCGAAGTACTGAAGCGTGACGGGCGCCGTCGGCTCGCCCAGCACGTTGGCCCTCTGAGGAATGCCACCGACCTCGTTGCTGACTTCGTGGACGACCGAGCTCTGTTCGGCCTTGGACACCGGGATGCCGTGTTTGGTGTTGCCGCCAGTGGCGAGGAGGACTACGACGATCCCGACCGCCACGACGGTCACGACGATTCCCAGCAGTCGCAGCCTCGTTTGCCTCACAGCCGCGGCGACCTCTGCTTCCTGCAGCGCCTTGCGCCGCGCCCGCGCATGATCGCGGTGCTGCTTGCGCGTCAGGTTCTCTGGCTCTCGCTGGACCTTGACTCGACTCATGGCGTCTGGGCGCCCGGTGTTGCCCGTTGTATGCCGCGCAGCATTCGGCCGAAGACGCGGTGGTGGATGGGATAGAGCAGATACCAGTAGGCGAGCCCGAGGCATCCAGCGGGGTCAAAGACGGTCGTTTGACGAACCAGCGAATCGTGCTCTGCGGGATCGACCTCGAACTGCAGCCACAGCCGCCCAGGGATCTTCATCTCCGCTGCCAAACGCAGAAGACGCCCCGACTCCAGGCGCTCGACGCGCCAGAAGTCGACGGTGTCGCCGACGCGCAGGTCGTGGGGGTCGCGGCGCCCGCGGCGCAACCCCACCCCACCGCGAAGTGTGTCGATAAAGCCGCGTAGCCGCCAGAACCAGTTGGCCGCATACCAGCCGGTGCTTCCGCCGATGCGCTGGATCGGGGCGAACGCCTCCTCAGGTCTGCGCTCCACGTGCACTACGCGTGAAGCGACCAGGCGACGGCCGAACGGCAGACCGCCCCAACGCGGCGGCCGCTGCAGTGGCAGCGCGTCCGACCAATGCGTCTCGGCGAACTCCCGATCCTCGTTTACCAGCGCCCGCTCGATCGCTGCCGATAGGCCACGCCGGCGTGCGGTAAAAGCCGCATGCGCCGGCGGGCTCGTCACGATCGTCTCGTTGCGAAGGCTGTCGACCATCGCCGCCGCGACGCGTCCGTACACGGGCGTCAACAGCCCGAGGAACATGCGTGATGCGCGCGGTGTGATCAGCGCCGTGCGGAGCACGCGGCGACGCAATCCGCGCTGGCGGGCGTACTCGCGCATCACATCGGCGTAGGTGACCCGATCGGTGCCGCCGATCTCGTAGATTGCGTCGACCGGGCGCTCGAATTCGATTGCTGCGAGCAGATAGTCGATGACGTCCTCGATCGCGATCGGCTGGGCGAGGGTCTCGACCCACCGTGGCGCGACGATGACAGGCAGGTGCTCTACCAATGCTCGCACGGTCTCAAACGACGCGCTGCCGGAGCCGATCACGATCGAAGCACGCAGCTCGACCGTTGGCACACCACCGCCTCGCAGCAGTCGCCCTACCTCGTGGCGGCTGGCGAGATGCGGCGAGAGATCATTGTCGTCTCCGAGGCCGCCGAGGTACACAATCTGCGCAACCCCGGCGGCTCCTGCCGCCTCGGCGAAGTTGAGTGCGGCGCGGCGGTCGAGCTCCTCGAAGTTACCGCCACCGCCCATCGAATGGACGAGATAGTAAGCCGTATGGATTCCCTGGAAGGCGGTATCGAGCGAGCCACGATCGAGCACGTCACCCTCGACGACCTCCGTGTGCGGTCCGACTCGATCGCGGAGCACGTCCGGTCGGCGCGTCAGGCACCGCAGTGGTCTGCTCGCAGTCTCCAGTCGATGCAGCAGGCGGCCGCCGACGTAGCCGGACGCGCCGGTAATCATGATCGGGCGGTCTGATGCTACTGGCATCGACACAGTCTACTACACACCGTAGGAGATAGCAAATGGCTGCCGGCGAGAGTGCTGCCGCAATGAGCCAGGCGGGCGCTAACCGCGTGCGAGCAGGGCTATTGCTGCGCGTGCGCGACCGGCTGCGGCGCTGGCCGCGTTCGGGCGTAAGCGAGGCTCGCCAAGCCAGCGGTCGCGGGAATCATCGCCAGGATCGCGACGCAAGGCTGGCTCGAGAGGAATGGCGGCGCCAGGGTCGCCGACCCGGCGGCCGTATGAGCCGCGAGCACCGCAACGGCGACCAGCAATGACAGTGCCGCCACGATGCCTAGGCAGAGAGTGGCGGGAAAGCGCCACTGAGGGCGCTCGCCGAGCAGGTAGTCGATGCGCTCGGGATCGATCCCGAGCGCATCCGTGCTGCTTGCCTGCGAGAAACAGAGCATGGCGCTCGCGAGCCCTGAGCGCTCCACGCCCGCCGTGAGTACGGCGGCCTCGTCAGCGCTTATCTCAGCGAGCGCATCCTGGCGCTGGACCAACCGACGCATCCCAGGAATGAAGAACAGCCCGGCCGCAAGGACCCGGCCGCACGCGAGGCGCAGCGGATCACGGCGTCTGGCGTGGTGGCGCTCGTGGGCGAGCACGGCAGCGAGCGCCAGCGGATCCAACAACTCCAGCGCGCCGGTCGAGCAGTACACGCGTGGGCGCAACAGACCAGCGCAGAACGCTTGCGGGCGCTCGTCGGTGATGACCCACGCTCCCTCGAGCGG
>DATMPT010000175.1:0-3601 GCA_035567355.1 Solirubrobacteraceae bacterium | reverse complement strand
CGCCTTCGGATGCTGGGGCACCAGGCTCGATGAAGCCGTCAGGCGGTGCTCGTGCGCCACGAAGAAGTCGAGAAAGCTTGCGCGCAGTTCGTCTGCGTTGTGGGGGGCCTCGGTCGTGCTCATAGGGAGCTAAGCCTAACTCGCCGCGCCTGGTGGACAGGGCCGCGGGGTGATCGATCGCGGACCACGCCGCGTGGCTGCGGTTTGGCTTGTGACGCTGCGGCTCTGGCTCGTGACGCCGCGCCTCCTGCTTATTGACGCTGCGGTCTGGCTCATGACGCCGCGGCGCCCCGAGCGTGGCCGTGCTACAAGACGATCGCGCGGATTGCGTGTTCGTCGGGAAACTTGTCCAAGACGCCGCGCAGGACCTCACGCTCCTCGGCCTGTCCGCGTTGCAGATCGTCGAGCAACAGCTTTACCGCGGTATGGGTGATCTTCATCTGCTCGGGGCTGAGCCCCACAGTGAGTTTTCCTCGCTCGTCGGGTGTCGCCTCGAGGCTTGCGAGGACGGCGCGCGCGAGTCCGCGGATCTGCGGCTCATGGGCCTCGCCTGAGATGAGCAGGCGCAGTGCGCTTGCGCAAACCAGTACCTCCTGGCCGTCGAGAAACAGGTGATAGGCGGGCTCAGGCTCGTTGGCTGTATCGTTCATGCCGCTCCCATTTTGTTCGTATCGACGGTTGGAGTGTCGTGCCAACGGGTGAGTCCACGCGCTTTGGGCGAGGGTTGTTCCCCACCGTTAGTGCTTGCGCACGCGTAAGAGCGAGGGTTTTTACAACGCAGAAGCCTAGAGCCAGGGCCGGACCGTCTCCGTCTGGTCAGCCCGGGATCGCCTTCCGTGGACGCTCCTAAACCGGCGTTAGCTGTGTCTAGAACAATTGTCCAATGTGGACATGTGGATGCATCCACATTGTGCGATTTGCCGTATAGCCTGCGTAGAAACCTCGTAGTCACATTAGGACGACAGCGTGTTGTCCGAGCCGGGCAGATGAACCCAGAGCGCCACACCACCCAACAGCCCCAGCCCAGGCGGCAGATCCGCCTAAGGGAGGTCACGCTGTCCCCGGAGGCTCGCGACAGGGCTCCGTGGACGGCCGAGGACCCGCTGAAGTGCGTATGGAGCGGCTACCCTGCCTACGAGCGTAATTGCCGCTCGCGCATCCCCCTTAGCATCGTTGTCAAGGCATGGCAGCGCGAGCGCCTGCTCAAAGAGACGATCGAGGGTTTCTTCTACTTCTCCTGGCGCAGTGGCGTCTGGCTCGGCTTCGGGGCCAAGGATGGGAGCGTGCGCGGCGTCTACTGCCCCACCCATTGCTCCGAGCGCAACGCGCGCGAGACGACTCAGCGCGACGTGCAGGGAGAGGTCGCGGGCGAGGCGCAACCCCGGGCATAGGGGCGAGGCGCAATCCGGGTAGGGGCGGCGCGCAAACCCGGGCACCTGAGGACTAAGGCCGCCACCGGGCCGGCAGGGGCATCGCTGCAATAGCATTGCCCGTCCCGTGGCGCGCACCCTCATAGCCGATCTCAAAGCCCACCTGGACAGTACGGTTGAGCTGCGCGGGTGGGTGCACGCCATCCGCGACCAGAAGCGCGTGCAGTTCCTGGTCTTGCGCGACGAAACCGGCCTCGCCCAGCTGGTGCTCGGCAAGGATGACCCGCCCAGCGAGCTCAACGAGGCGATCTCCGCGCTCACCTCTGAGTCGGCGGTTACCGTCACAGGCCTAGTCGTCACCGACGAGCGGGTCAAGCTCGGCGGCCTGGAGATCCAGCTCGCGTCTCTGGCGGTGGACTCGCCGGCCGAGCCCGAACTGCCGGTCACGCCGGATTCGACCCTGGACAAGCGCATCGATTGGCGCTACCTCGACCTGCGCCGGTCCGACAGGCGGTTGATCTTCGAGGTGCAAAGCACCGTCGAGCACGCGATGCGCGAGTACTGGCGCGAGCAGGGCTTCATCGAGATCCACACGCCCAAGACGATGGGCTCGGCGAGCGAGTCGGGGGCGGAGCTTTTCAAGCTGGACTACTTCGAGCGCGTCGCATACCTGGCTCAATCGCCCCAGTTCTACAAGCAGATGGCGATGGCCGGCGGCTTCGGCAAGGTGTTCGAGATCGGCCCCGTCTTCAGGGCCAACCCATCCTTCACCTCCCGCCACGACACCGAGTTCACGAGCGTGGACGTCGAGATCGCCTGGATCGACTCTCACGAGGATGTAATGGCCTTCGAGGAGGCTTGGCTAGTGCACGTGCTTTCTGCGGTGGCCGAGCGCCACGGCGAGCAGATAACGAGCACCTTCGGTGTCGAGGTCGGTGCGCCAACACAGCCCTTCCCGCGGATTACGCTCGCCGATGCCAAGACCCTCCTCGAGGAGCACGGCCATCAAGTCGGTGGGGGGGCTCTCGATCCGAACAACGATCTCGATCCGCCGAGCGAGCGGGCCCTATCGGCGATCTTCGCAGAGCAGTCAGGCAGCGAGTTCGTGTTCGTTACCGACTACCCCATCTCGGTGCGGCCCTTCTACCACATGCGCCATCAGGACCAGCCAACCCTCACCAAGAGCTTCGACCTGCTCTGGCGAGGTATCGAGCTCACCACTGGAGCCCAACGCGAGCACCGCTACGAGCAGCTCTTGACCCAGGCGCGCGAGAAGAACGTTGAGCTCGCCCCGATCCAGTACTACCTCGACTTCTTTCGCTACGGTGCTCCCCCGCACGGGGGCTTCGGCTTTGGCCTCACGCGACTGTTGATGCAGATGCTCGGCCAAGACAACGTCCGCGAGGTCACGTTCCTGTATCGAGGGCCCAACCGTTTGGAGCCATAGATACTCCCACCGCCCCCGAGGGGTGAGGGCGGTGGGAGTTTTTTTGGGAGACAAGAGCCGCGTCGCGTCCGTGCCGTCTCCCCCGTCGCCGGTCACGCAGCCTGCGGGACGCGACGATGGCTCTTTCGCGAGCGCTTATGAGCCGTGCGCTCGCAAATGGTCGGTTAGAGCGGCCGGCGTCCACGCTCGACCACGCTATGGCGTCAGGCTGCAATTGCGCTCTCCGCGCAGTCGCGGATCCCCTCGAGCTCGATTTCGAGTGGCGCGTGGTTGGAGGGCCGGCGCCCCTGCCGGTAGGCGTGCTTGACCTCGCAGCGGGTGATGTGTTCGGCTAGGCGGCTGCTCGCCAGGGCCAGGTCGATGCGCAGGCCGTAGTCGCGCGCGTAGTGGCCCCCGCGCTGGTCCCAGCAGGTGTAGCCGTGGTCGTCTGGGTGCAGGTGGCGGTAGACATCCACGAGCTCGCCCTCGTGCAGGATCTGGCGCAGGTCCTCGCGCTCGGCGAGGGCCGTCTGGTAGGAGCCCTCTAGCCACGTGGGCTCGTACACGTCGCGGTCTGAGGGGGCCACGTTGAAATCGCCGGCGATCAAGAGCGGGTAGTAGTGGTCGTGGCAGGCTTGGTTGGCCACCGCCTCCAGGAAGGCGAGCTTGCCCGAGTCGTCCAGCTCCTGGCGGGTGGGCCCCGCCGGCACGTACACCGACCCGAGCGTGAGGCCCGCGCAGGTCGTCTCCACCCAGCGTCCAGCCGCTAGGTCGTGGCGGTGGTCGAGCGAAAGGCAACGGCGGG
>DATMPT010000174.1:0-6829 GCA_035567355.1 Solirubrobacteraceae bacterium | reverse complement strand
GGGAACAGGCATGGGCCGCGATATCTCCTACATCCCGATGTCCGCGCTCAACGGCGACAACGTGGTCGACCGCTCCGGGCACATGGACTGGTACAACGATCCCACCTACCACCTCCACAACCCCACGCTGCTGGAGCTGCTCGAGCAGGTGGAGGTCGCCTACGACCATCCCTACGACAGGCCCGCGCGCTTCCCCGTGCAATGGGTGATCCGCCCCTCAGGGAATAGGTCCCCACCCACCCGCGACTATCGCGGCTACGGGGGTCAGATGGCAAGCGGCGCGCTGCGTACGGGCGAGGAAGTCGTCGTGCTGCCGGGCGGCCAGCGCACCACCATTGCCGCGATCGACACCTACGACGGCGAGCTGACCGAGGCGCTCGCGCCGATGTCGGTGACGTTGAGGCTCAGCGACGAGATCGACATCTCGCGCGGCGAGACGATCGCCCGTCCCGAGCAGGCGCCCACGGTGGCGCGCGAGCTGGAAGCGGACGTGTGCTGGATGGCAGACCAGCCCCTGCGCAAGGGCGGACGCTACCTCGTCAAGCACACCACCCGCGAGGTCACCGCGATCGTGGACGAGCTGTGCGACCACGTCGACGTCCACACCCTGGAGCGCACCGGGGTGGGTGGGACATCATCTGAGCTGGCACTGAACGACATCGGCCGAGTCCGCCTGCGCACCAGCGCGCCCCTCGTCTTCGACCCCTATGAGAGCAACCGTCGCACCGGCAGCTTCATCTTGATCGACGAGGCATCCAACGACACGGTCGGAGCCGGGCTAATCCATTAGGCTTGCGCCCGGATGTTCTCGAAGGTCCTAGTAGCCAATCGCGGTGAGATCGCCGTGCGCATCGTAAGAGCCCTGGAGGAGATGGGAATTTCCTCTGTGGCTGTTTATTCAGAGCTCGATCGCGATGCCCTGCACTCGAAGCGCGCCGACGAGGCGTTCAACCTCGGAGACGGGCCCGCGGCCGATAACTACCTGAGCGTCGAGAAGATCCTTGACGCCGCGCGGCGGGCGGGCGCTGAGGCGATCCATCCCGGCTACGGCTTCCTGGCCGAGAACGCCCCGTTTGCGCAGGCGTGCGAAGACGCTGGGATCGTGTTTATCGGGCCGCCCCCGAGCGCGATCGAGGCGATGGGCTCGAAGACCAAGGCTCGTGAGCTGATGCAGGCGGCCGGAGTGCCGATCGTGCCGGGCACAACCAAGCCTGTCGCCACCCCCGCCGAGGCCATGAAGATCGCCAAGCAGGAGATCGGCTTCCCCGTGGCGGTGAAGGCCGCGGGTGGTGGCGGTGGCAAGGGCTTCAGGGTGGCGCTCTCCGCAGAGGAGCTCGAGGGCGCCTTCGAGGGGGCAAGCAGAGAGGGTGAGAAGTTCTTCTCAGATCCGACGGTCTACCTGGAGCGCTACCTACCCGACCCCAGACACGTCGAGGTGCAAATCATCGCCGACCGCCATGGCAACGCGATCCACCTCGGTGAGCGCGACTGCTCGATCCAGCGCCGCCACCAGAAGGTGATCGAGGAGTCGCCGGCGCCCGCATGGGTGGTGGACGAGGCCATGAGGGCGCGCATCGGCGAGATCGGCGTGGAGGCAGCGCGAGCCGTCAACTACGTCGGCGCCGGCACGATCGAGGGGCTGCTCGCCGCAAAGGAGGACGGAGGAGCCGAGTACTTCTTCTTGGAGATGAACACTCGTGTGCAGGTTGAGCACTGCGTAACCGAGATGACTACAGGGGTGGACATCGTCAAGGAAGGCATCCGTGCCGCCGCGGGCGAAGAGCTGGCCTACCGCCAGCAGGACATAGTGCTCCGCGGCCATGCGATCGAGTGCCGCATCAATGCCGAGGACGCCTCGAAGAACTTTGCTCCCGCGCCGGGCAAGATAGGCGCCTACTCAGAGCCTAAAGGCCCAGGCGTAAGGGTCGACTCGGGCGTGGGCGCCGGTGGGGAAGTCTCGCCGATGTATGACCCGATGGTGGCGAAGCTGATCGTTTGGGACGCCGACCGCGCACAGGCCACCAAGCGCATGCTCAGGGCGCTTGGGGAATACGAGATCGAAGGCCTGAAGACGTTGATCCCGTTCCACAAGGCACTCTTGGAAACCGGGCAGTGGGCCAGAGGCGAGACGTGTCGTGACCTGCTGGAGGATCGCGCGTGGTTGAAGACGCTCGCCTTTGAGAAGCCGGCGAAGACCGGTGGCGGGGGGCCCCGACCGGAGGGTACGAGCGAGCAAGAGCAGGTGGAGCAGACCTATGCCGTGGAGGTTTCCGGCCAACGCTTCGATGTCAAGGTTCGAGGCGTCCCCTTCGGCGGCGCTGTGGCCGCCAATGGGTCGGCTCCGGGCCAGGCGCCGCCAAAGCGCTCTGCCAGAGCTAAATCGGCGAGCGCCGGCGGTCCAGACACGCTCGAGTCCCCTCTGCAAGGGAACATGTGGAAGGTGCTCGTCAAGCAGGGCGACACCGTGGCCGAGGGACAGATTCTGTGCATCATCGAGGCCATGAAGATGGAGAACGAGATCACCGCGCACAAGGCGGGCACGATTGCGGAGCTGCCGATCGTCGAGGGCGAGCCGATCAACGCGGGTGCTCCGATCGCGACGATCAAGAGCGAGGCGGCCGTCGAGGCCTGAGCCGGACCGGCGGCCGGCTTGAGGGCAATGGCCTGAAATCAGCTTCAGCACCCGACCAACACGACAGCTCGGAGAGACGATGTCAGCAGTGGACTACAGCGCGGTGGCCGCCGGCCTCAGCCAGGCGATCCCTTTCAACGTGCATCTCGGCCTGGAGACGATCACGGTGGCCGAGGACCATGGAGTGGTCCGCCTTCCCGACGACCAGCGACTGCGCAACCACGTCGGCTCCCAGCACGCTGGCGGTCTGTTCTCCGCCGGCGAGGCCGCCTCGGGCGCGGCGTTCGTAGGCGCGTTCCTCGACATCATGGGCGAGATAACCCCTCTGGCGGAGTCGGCGGAGATCGCCTACAAGAAGCTCGCCAAGGGCGAGATCACGGCCACTGCGCGCTTTACGGAGGACGCCGACGCCCTGAAGGCCAAGCTGAAAGAGGATGGCCGCATCCGCTTCCCGGTCGAGGTGGAGATGACCAGCGAGGATGGCACAGTCGTCGCCGAGATGACGGTCAACTGGTACGTGCGCCGCAACGACGCGGCCCGCTGACCGGCGTCTCGCGGGTAATCCCTAAGCAGCTCGCACGCCCTCGACGTTCGCCCCGTGGACTGCACGCTGCGCCCCAGTGCGGCGTCCCTCGGGAAGCGGCGCCGCCGCGCCCAGCTCAGTCAACGCGGTGAGATAGGCGAGGTCCTCCTCCAACACCGTCATCGCCCGCTCGGAATCGAGCACCGGGCCGTGGCCCGGCACGACGTGCTCGGCCTGTGAGACAAGCGGGCGCAGACGCTCCAAAGTCGCGAGGTAGGCATCGACAGAGCCTCCCTCCCCGAGCACCGGCAGCTCGACAGCCGAGAGATAGTCCCCTGCGACCAGCACGCCGGCCCAGCCGATCAAAATCGCCATGCCGTCGGATGTATGACCGTCGGATCGACAAAGCGCCAGCTCGTGGCTACCGATCTCACACCCTCCGGGGACGTCGAGCGCCTGTACCGAACCCAGGGCGAGCGGTTTGGGACGCTTGACGTAGTACTCCTCGTCAAACGCCCGCAGCTCGCGCTGGGGCGCGCCCGGACGGGACCGCACCCGCTTTGCGGTTGTCTCCGAGCAACCGAGCGTCGCCTCCGGGAACGCGAGACGGCCGAGCAGGTGGTCCCAATCGGCGTGTGTCACCAGCAGTCCGCGCGGCGCCGGGAAGCGCGACTGCTCCAGCAGCGCGGGCAGCACCTCCAACTCCTCGGGCAACACCGGGGAGTCGATCACGAACGTCTCGACACCGGGTTCGGGCTCACCCGCGATGCGCACCGTGACAGGGCTGTCCGAATCGGGTTCCACCCTCCCGCGCACGATCACGCAGTTGGTCTGCCAGATGGCGCTTGTGGCGAGCAGTACGTCGGCGTGCAGCGAGACGACGCGCACGCGTCAGGCGATACCCAGCAGCTTGGCAGCCTCACGCAGGTTGGGCACTTCCGCGGTGGGCTTGCGCTGGGAGGAGTCAAGCGTCTGCTTGTTGCGGTTGACCCAGATCACGGGGATGCGTGCCTTGACGCAGGGGGACACGTCGGAGTGGTGGGAAGCCGCGACGTGGACCCAGCCCTTCTTGGATCCCAGCCGTCGCGCGCACTCGACGAAGTGGGCGGGGTCGGGCTTGTAGGAGCGTACTTGCTGTGCGGTGACGACCAGGTCGAAGTCCATCGGAATGTGGCGACGCGTCTGGCCGAGCAGCTTGTCGTCGATGTTGGAGATCAAGCCGAGCTTGTGCTTCTTGACAAGCTTGGTCAACTGGGTGGGGGTTTCCTTGAACGGCTTCCAGCGTTGGACGGAGTCGGGCAGGAAACCGGACCGGGACGGTTCAAGTTTCCATTCCAAGCGCTCCGCGATCTCGAGCGCAGTGCGCCGCAAGACCTCCGCATAGAGCTCGTAGGAGCCGGCCTCGATTTCCTGGGAGATCTCGTGGAAGAGCGGGATCAGGACGTTGCGATCGATCTCGAAGCCCTCGCGCTCGGCCTCCTTGGCAAAAGCCTCGTAGATGCCGGTCTCCCAGTCGATCAGGGTGCCATACACGTCGAAGGTGACGAAGGTGATGTTCTTTGGAATGGGCATCGGGCGGGCATTATGACTTGGAGACCCCTTGGCGCGCGTTGCGACATGCCCTACTCCTCACAGCGCACCCGCTGCGCGCCGTGAGTGCGCCGAGGCGGGATTTGTGCAAACGCCTGCCCCGTGGCGCATGGGGGCAGGGCTTGGGCGCGCACACCGGCCCCCATCGGCTAGAGTCTCGCGCCGCATGGACCTGCTCGAGTACCAAGGCAAGCAACTGTTCGCCCGCCACGGGCTCGAGGTGTCGCCCGGCAAGGCCGTCACCACCGTCGAGGATGCCGTGGCGGCCGCGAACGAGGTGGGCTATCCGGTCGTGGTCAAGGCCCAGGTGCTGATCGGTGGGCGCGGCAAGGCCGGCGGCGTGAAGCTGGCCGCCGGCGAGAACGAGGCGCGCGAGCATGCCCAGAAAATCCTCGGCATGGACATCAAGGGCCACACGGTACGCACCGTGTGGATCGAGCACGCGAGCGACATCGCGACCGAGTACTACGCCTCGGTGCTGCTCGACCGCTCTGCCAAGCAGCCGATGGTGATGTTCAGCGTGGAGGGCGGCGTCGAGATCGAGCAGGTGGCCGAGCAGAGCCCGGAGAAGCTCGTGCGCCACCACGTGGACGCTCTGCAGGGCCTCAGCCGCGAGGAGGCGATCGGCATAGCGCGGGAGGGCGGCGCCGACGAGGACGTTGTCGAGGGCGTGGCCGACGCGCTCGTGGCCCTTTACGAGGTGTGGTTGCAGGAGGACGCCACCTTGGCCGAGATCAACCCCCTGATCGTGACCCCGCCCTCCCCTGACCATGGGACCACCCCCTCCGGGGGCGGTCAGGGTGGGTCTGGCCGGAGGGTGAAGGCGCTCGACGCGAAGGTCTCGCTCGACGGCAACGCCCTGTACCGGCATCCCGAGAATCAAGGACTGTCCGACAGCGAGAACGAAGATCCGATCGAGCGCAAGGCCAAGGAACAAGGCGTCCAATACGTGGCGCTCGACGGCGACATCGGCATCCTCGGCAACGGCGCAGGGCTCGTGATGAGCACCCTCGACGTCGTCGCTCAGGCCGGCGGCGCGCCGGCGAACTTCCTCGATGCCGGGGGCGGCTCTGACGCCGGCAAGATCAAGCAGGCCGTCGAGCTGATCCTCGCCAACGACAAAGTCAAAGCGGTCCTCTTCAACATTTTTGGCGGGATCACACGCTGCGACGAGGTGGCCAAGGGCCTGATCGCCGCCTTCGGGGACATCAAACCGAGCGGGGCGGGTGGGATCCCATTCGTCGTCAGGCTCGATGGCACCAACGACGTCCAGGGGCGCGAGCTGTTGCAGGAGGCCGCCTTGCCCGACGTGCATACGGCCAGGACGATGAACGAGGCGGCCGAGAAGGTCGTGGAGTTGGCGGCATGAGCATTCTCGTCGACAAGAACACGCGCCTCGCCGTCGCCGGGATCACCGGCAAAGAGGGGTCGTTCCATACGCTCAACAACCGCAACTACGGCACAAATGTGGTCGGCGGTGTGACACCCGGCAAGGGTGGACAAGACGTCGAGGGCATCCCCGTATTCGACAGCTGGGAGCAGGCCGCCCAAGAGGCGCAGCCGAACACGGCGATGATCTTCGTGCCGCCGCGCTTTGCGGCCGACTCGATCCTCGAGGCCGCTGCTGCGGGTGTGGAGCTGGTGATCGCGATCACCGAGGGGATCCCCGCACACGACGAGCTGAAGGTCTACAACACCTTGAAGCGCGAATCTAAGACCCGCCCACCCACCCGCTTGATCGGTCCCAACTGCCCGGGCATCCTATCCCCGGGCAAGGCCAACGTGGGCATCATCCCCGCTTCGTTCTTCAAAGAGGGCAACGTGGGCGTGGTCTCGCGCTCGGGGACCTTGACTTACCAGATCGGCAACGAGATAGCCCAGGCCGGCTTCGGCTGCAGCTCGATCGTGGGAATCGGCGGTGACCCCGTGCCGGGATCCTCGTTCGTGGACATCATCGCTCTGTTTCAGGAGGATCCTCAGACCGAGCTGATCGTTCTGTCCGGCGAGATCGGAGGGTCGGCCGAGGAGGAGGCCGCCGACTACATCGCCGAGCATGTGAGCAAGCCGGTGGTCGCCTACATCGC
>DATMPT010000173.1:0-3326 GCA_035567355.1 Solirubrobacteraceae bacterium | reverse complement strand
CCGGTAGTGGGGATGCCCGTCAATACACAGCTTCGCGTCGTCACGACCGCGCCGCCCTTCATCTCGAGCCCCGTCGTCGTCGAGGGTGTGGCCGTCAGGGTCAGCTTCCACGTGCACCGCGTACACCGCCATCGACCAGGCCGCTTTTACCGCATGTATGGCACCGTCGCCCCGGCCGAGGTGGGTGCGCGCGTGGGCTTCCAGCTGCTGCGCCCAGGCCGCCCGTCGGTCAACCAAGGCGGCACCTTCGTGCGCTCGGCGCTCCCCACCGTCTCGAAGTTCAGCACCGTCGTGAGGGTCCGCCACCGCGGCGTCTATGAGGCACTCGTCCAAGTGGCCGACGGCTCGCACGTGTCCGCCTACAGCGAGCCCATCCGGATTCGCTGAGCGCCCTCTAGAACACCCGTCCAAGGCTCCAGCGGCCGCCCTTACGATGCCCTAGGTGGCAAGCGGCGCGACTATAGGGCTCCCGGCCCGCGTGGAGGACAGGGCGGAGATCTCAGCGCAGGCCACACCCGCCGCGTGGGCCAGCGACTTGGCGATGGTCGCCTTGATGCTGTTGCCCGGCGCGTTGATCGTGTTCACGGGCTTCAACGCGGGCGGTTACTTCCCGGGCACGCCGGCCGTCGTGGCGATCGTGCTGACCCAAGTCCTGCTTGTGAGGATCTTGCAGGCGCGCCACCCGTTTGAGGGTATTGCCCCGGTGACGCTCGTGGCGATCGTGGCGCTTGGCCTGTATGCGGCCCTGACCCTGGCCTCGGCCTTGTGGTCTCACTCGACCGGCAGGGCGGTGATCGAGTTCGACCGGGCTTGGGCCTATCTGCTGGTCTTGGTCTTGTTCGCCACCGTCCGGGCGAGCGAGGCCAATTTGCGCTGGCTGATCAGGGGCCTGGTGGTGGGCGCCTCGATCGTGTGCATCGCGGGCCTCCTGACGCGGGTACTGCCGGACGTCTGGCACACAGCTCCGGACGTGTCAAACCAGCGTCTGAGCTTCCCGGTTACCTACTGGAACACGCTCGGCCTGCTGGCCGCTATGGGTGGGGTGCCGGCATTCCATCTCACCTGCGAGGTGCGCGAGTCCAAGCTCGTGCGAGTCTTGGCGGCCGGTCTTCTGCCCTTGCTGGCCGCGACATTGTTCTTTACCTTCTCGCGCGGATCGATCCTGGGCGCGGCGATCGGCCTGCTCGTGTATGTGACGGTGGCACGACCGCGCGGGCTCCTCAGCGGCGCGATCGCAACCGCCCCGGCCACGGCGGCGTTGCTCGTGGTGGCCTATAAAGCCAACCTCTTGGACACGCTCGACCCGACCACGCCGGCCGCTGTGCGCCAGGGACACCGCGTGGCCTTGGTGGCGGGGGTGTGCATGCTCGTGTGCATGGCGGCGCGCCTCCTCTTCGCCCACTTGCTGGACCCCCGCCTGGAGCGCTCGGCCGCCAGGCTGCGGATCTCAGTTCGTGCGAAGGCGGGCGCGATCGCGGGCGCAGCCACGCTGGCGCTCGTGCTGGCGATTGCTCTTGGCGTCCCCCACGCGGTGGCGCACGACTGGAGTGGCTTCATCGCCGGCACCCCTACCAAGGCCGCCCACGGCGACCTGCGCGCGCGCCTGTCCGACCCCTCCAACGACGGGCGCACCGAACTGTGGCAGGTGGCCCTGCACGGGTTCACGACCTCGCCGCTGCACGGCAGCGGAGCGGGCACCTATCAAACGCTGTGGGACAGCCGGCGCCCGCGCCCCGCATACGTGCTCAACGCCCACAGCCTCTACTTGCAGGCGATGGCGGAGCTCGGCCTGCCGGGAATCCTGTTGCTCGCGGTGCTAATAGGCGCGACGATTGTTGGGATCGTTGTTCGTACCCTCGGGGCTCATCGCGTCCCTTATGGAAGTCTGCTTGCTCTGGCGGTCGTGTGGATCCTGCACGCAGGTGTTGACTGGGACTGGGAGATGCCCGTGGTCACGCTCGGCTTCTTCGCCGCCGCCGGCCTTGCCCTGAGTGCACGCGGTGCAGGCGGCGGCTGGGTGCCGGCGCATCAGACGCGCATCGTGGTTGCCTTGCTGTGCTTGGCCACCCTGGTATTGCCCGTCTCGATTGTAGGCTCGCAAGGCAAGCTCGGAGAAGCCGAGCACGCCCTGTATGCCTCCAACTGCGGCGCTGCGAGCACGGCTGCGCTTGCCTCGATCGGCTGGCTTGACTTCCGCCCCGAACCGTATGAGGTCGTGGGCTTTTGCGACCTTCGCCGCGGGCGCCCGAGGCTTGCGGTCGCGGCGATGGGCCAGGCGGCGAGCCAAGACCCCGGAAGCTGGGAGACCTACTACGTGCTTGCGATCGCCCAGGCCTCGGCGGGGATCGACCCGCGCGCGAACGTGGAGCGGGCCCTGCGCATGAACCCCACGGAGCAGCTCACCCGCGAGGCTGCCGTGGAGCTACGTGGCTCGAAGCCCACCGAATGGGTCAGGCGGGCTGCGATCGTCAAGGCAAAGGCGCTGGCGAGTAACCGCCTCTCGATCGTGCCCTCCTGAGTGACTGGCGCTGGTGGTACCCCCCCCGCGGTGCCAGGCGTGGCACCTGCGCGGCGTAGTGTGTTCAAAGGATGTCCCCCGCGCGCGTGGGGCCACCGCTTAGGCCAAGCCGCACCGCTTAAGCCAAAGCTTCGCGCAGCTTCTCCAATGCCCGGTAGACGCGGCTTTCGATCGTCGTGAGCGGCTCTCCGGTCAGCTTTGCGATCTCGGCGACGGTGAGCTCGGCGCCGTAGCGCAGGGAGACCGCCTCGCGCTCAGGGCCGCTGAGTGTGGCCAGGCCACGCTCCAGCTGGTCGCTGCCTGTGAGTCCGTGGAAATCGTTGTCCGCCAAGTGGTCGATCTCCTCGAACTCGGAGGCCGGGAAAGCTCCCGCGGCGACCTGTTCCAAGGCTCTGCTCTCGCCGGCGCGGCGGCGCACATGGTCGTGCAGGCAGTTGAGCGCGATCGCATAGAACCATGTCTTGGCGCTGCCCTTGCGAGGGTCAAAGCGCCTGCGCGAGCGCAGGACCCGCTCGCACGTGTCGGCGAGCAGGTCTTCGGCCAAGACCGAATCGCCCGTGCGGTAGCGCAGAAAGGCGAACAAGCCCTGGGCGTGCTCGGCATAGAGTCGCTCGAATCCGTCGTCCCGAAACCCTCGCACAGGCGTTGCATCGTCCGTTTGTCCAGGTCAGCGAGCTTCAGCCGGGAATTTGGCCGCTCGTTCGTATCAGCCACATGAGCCATTCACACGAAGACGAACACCTCCCCGACGACCTGAGGCACGTCGCCGACGTGCTTCGCGACGGGCGACCCTCGCTCGACCCGCTGG
>DATMPT010000172.1:0-5132 GCA_035567355.1 Solirubrobacteraceae bacterium | reverse complement strand
GGACAACTTCAAGTCGATCAACGACACGCTCGGTCACGGCGCGGGGGACGAACTGCTGCGCGCGGTGTGCGCGCGGTTGCAGGTCGTGGTGCGCGACATCGACGCGCTGGGGCGTCTCGGGGGGGACGAGTTCGTGATCGTCGCCGAAGGGATGTCGCTGGACGCGGGCCCCGAACTGATCGCCGAGCGTCTGCTGGATGCGCTCAAGCAGCCGTTCGAGCTCAAAGGGGCCGAGCATCGCCTGACGGTCACGGCGAGCGTCGGCATCGCCACGGGCGACCGCGGTTCCGCCGAAGAGCTGTTGCGCGACGCTGACATCGCGATGTATCGCGCGAAGTGGTCGGGCAAGAACCGCTATGTCGTGTTCGAGACCGGGATGCAGGACGCGATCCAGTCGCGCATGGAAATGGAGATGGACCTGCGCATGGCGTTCGAGAACGACGAGTTCTTCCTCGTGTATCAGCCCACGTTCGACCTGGAGCGCATGAGCCCGACCGGGATGGAGGCCCTGATCCGCTGGTCCAGTCCCACGCGCGGGATCGTGCAGCCCGACGACTTCATCCCGCTGCTGGAAGAGACCGGGCTGATCGTGCAGGTGGGGGAGTGGGTGCTGGAGCAGGCATGCCGGCAGGGCGCCGAGTGGCATCTGGCGGGATATCCGATCGGCATCGCCGTGAACGTCTCCACGCGCCAGCTGGACACCGACGCGTTCGTTCCCTCCGTCGCGTACGCCCTGGAGCGCAGCGGTCTCGATTCGGGCGCCCTGACGCTCGAGATCACCGAGACGACGCTGATGAGCAATACCGAGGAGACCGCGACGCGCCTCGCTCAGGCCAAGGATCTGGGGGTGCGGATCGCGATCGACGACTTCGGCACGGGCTACTCCTCGCTGGCCTACCTGCAGCGCTTCCCCGTGGATGCGCTGAAGATCGACCGCTCGTTCATCTCGCGCATGGGTCAGGACCCCGAAGGCGAAACGCTGATCCGTACGCTCGTGCAGCTCGGCAAGTCGCTCGCGATCGAGACGCTCGCCGAGGGCATCGAGCAGTCGCGCGAGCTGTCGCTGCTGCGCGAGGAGCACTGCGACTCGGGCCAGGGCTTCCTCTTCGCCCGACCCCTGGACGTGGACGCCTGCGCGCCTTTCCTGCAGGAGTGGATCGGCGGCAGCGCCGACGCGGACGCGGCCCGGGGGGACGCCTCCTCCCGGTTGGCTTGAGCCGGCTCGGCTTGCGGAAGGAAGAGGTCTCGAATCGCGGATGGGTCGCGCCTTCGCGCCGGGTCGTCTCGCCGTCGGCCACGCATTACGACACGGTATGCACCGTACTATTCACACGGTGTGTATCGTACCATGCATATGGTATGCTGCCCGGCGATGTCGATGCCGCGCCTCAGTGAGACCTCCCACATCGTGCTCGGGATGCTCGAGCATGTTCAGTCCGCGACGCCTTATGACCTGAAGCGAATCGCCGAGTTGAGCACGATCTACTTCTGGGCCGTGCCCCACACTCAGCTCTACAGCGAGTGCGCCCGGCTCGCCAGGGAGGGCCTGCTCACCGAAGAGCAGGAGCAGACCGGCCGGCGCAGGCGCAGATACAGCCTCACAGAGCAAGGCCGCCAGGCGCTCGAGGCATGGCGTAGCGAGCCGGTTGGAAGGGTCAGAGAACTACGCGATCTCGGCATCCTCAAGCTCTTCTTCGGAGCTGATCCGGGCAAGCTCGCCGGCGACGAACTGCAGGCGCATGAAGCTCAACTGCGCAGCTATGAAGAGCTGCACGCCGCCGCGACCGCCGCGGCCGCCGCGGATGGCGAGGCGCCACGGGGTCCGTTGCTGGCGTTGGAGGCAGGACTCGGACACGAGCGAGAGCACGTCCGCTTCTGGAAGGCGCTGCTCGACGAGCAGGCGGACTGACGAGTGCGGATACGCGCGACACGGCCGGTGGAGGGCGAGCAGGCTGATCTCGCCAGTCATTACGACACCGACGGGATGCTCAGAGTCGAGCGGAAAAGCAACCCCTTCATGCGCTCCCCGACCGGTGGCCGAGTACTGAGCGCGATGATGCTGCCGTACTTCACTCTCCGGCCACCCCTGGGCTTCGGGGTGCTCACGACGACTGGTCGCAGAACCGGCAAGAAGCGGCGCAAGTGCATCCATGCGATCCGCACAGGCAACAGGGTCTACGTCGTCATGATCAAGCCACACATCACGGCCAAGGCTTCAGCCTGGGTGCTGAACCTCCGAGCCGACCCGAATGTGTCCCTGCGTATGCGGGGCGGGACGTTCGCAGGTCTCGCGCGGGAGCTGGACGATGAGGAGGAGCTACAGCAAGCCAGGGAGCTGTACTGCGGGGCGGTCAATCCCTTCGACTACGTCGAGTGCACATTCCATCGCGGGTGGCGCCCAACCCGGTCAAAGGTGCAGGAGCTGCATCGCAGCTGGTTTAACACCGGCATCCCGCTCGTGATCGAGCTGCAGCAGTAGCGAAGCCCGCTGCGGATCCGCGCGTCGCCGGCGGTCTGCACGACGAGCCCTGAGCGCGAGCCAAGCCCCGCCGCAATCTCATGGCGAGCCTACGCCGTGAAGATGCCGGGATCGCTTTGCAGAGCCAAGCGTAGCGTTCTGTCAGCCTGTTGTGTGTGACGTCTGTAGTTCGCTCTTGACAAGTCGTGCGGTTGGCGCTATGTTCTTGAGCGTTCATGACTCCCTACTGTGGGGGTCGGGCGTCGATAGGTCGGGTTTGGGTTGGTCCCAGGACCGGGTTCAAGCGCTTGTGAGGGATGTTGTAGGGGAGAGGGAGCCAGATCGCATGAAGAGGGGTTGTTTTCGCGTGAGTCGGTTGGGGACAGACGTGCCGGGAGTCGCTACGCGCCCGTTTGGGCCCGTAGGTAGATGCGTCAGCAGCGCTGACACATCTCTCTCTCTCTCTCTCTCTCTCTTGTCCTGCTGATGCCTCTTCGCTAGCGGCTGAGTTTCCCCGGACGGAGCGTCGTCCGGGATCCCTCTCAGGGGTAGGGCGTCCCCTGTGTATATGCGGCTCCCTGCTCCTATCGGGAGGTGCGTCGTGATGCCCGCTGAGACGGCTGCCCGTGGTAAGGCGCGGCGTGTGCGGGGTGGGAGTGCCTCGCCGCGGGTGCAGGTGTCGGAGATGCAGCGCGCGCGGTTGCTGGCGGCGGCCACGGTGAGCATCGCGGAGTTGGGTTATGCACGCGCGTCGGTGGCGCATATCACTGCGCGGGCGCGGGTGTCGCGGCGTACGTTCTATGATCTGTTTGAGAGTCGCGAGGACTGTTTGCTCGCGGTCCTGGGTGACACGGTCGACCGGATCGCGCAGGAGTTGGCCGGCGCGAGCCTTGAGGGTGTGTCCTGGTGTGAGCGTGTGCGCACCGGGTTGTGGATCGTCCTCTCGTTCTTTGATCGCGAGCCCGAGCTGGCGCGACTGTGTGTCGTTGACAGCGCGAGCGGCGGGCCGGGTGTGCAGGAATGGCGTCAGGATCTGATAGCGCGCTTGGCGGCGATCGTGGACGAGGGTCGCCCCCGCGGCGCTCGCGCCGCGGCGCGGGTCCCGGCATTGACGGCGGAGGGCTCGGTCGGTGCTGTGCTGGCGATCCTCCACACGCGCTTGCTGAACAGTGAGCGTGAGCCCGTGAGCGGTCTGTTGGGTCAGCTGATGGGCATGATCGTGCTGCCCTATATGGGAGCGTCTGTCGCGCTTTCGGAGTGCAAGCGTCCCGCGCCAAAAACGCCATCGCCGGCTGCACAAGCGCGGGTGTATCACGCGAACCATGACCCATTGCGGGACATCCCGATGCGGTTGACCTACAGGACCGCACGGGTGTTGGAAGCCGTCGCGGAGCACCCCGGCACCAGCAACCGCTTCATCGGTGAGCAGGCCGATATTTATGACCAGGGTCAGGTCTCAAAGCTGCTCGCGCGGTTGGAGGGTCTCGGCTTGCTCGCCAACACCGGCGCCGGTCACACCCACGGCGAGCGCAACGCCTGGAGCCTGACACCCCTGGGCGAACGCGTAACCAAACAACTCACGCTCACCAACGACACCCACCAGGAGACCTCATGAAGCATCCGGTCGGCTCCCCCATCCTCGCGTCCCTGGCCCTCGCCGCCACTTTGACCCTCCCGGCAACCGCCCAGGCCGGTGGCTGTCCCAACGAAGCGTCTCGCACCGGGCGCTCAGCGAGCCTCCCGGACTGCCGCGCGTATGAGCTGGTCACGCCCGAAGACCTCGGGAGCTCAGAGGCGGTGACGTTCACCGGCTCCGATCGTGCCGCTGTTGCGGCCGATGGGGAAGCTGTGGCGCTCGAAACCATCTCGACGTTGGAGCCGGACCCGACGCCGCTAGGCGGGCGGGATGTCATGTCTCGTACGGCGCATGGCTGGACGATCCGCTCCGCCGTTGCGCCGGGATACGGTGGGCTCTTCGTCGACATGCGCTTGTTCAGCCCCGATCTCTCGTTGGTCGGGGTGGACACACGCGATCCCTACAACCCCTTTGTTGAAGGCGAGACTACGCTCGATGTTGGCCCGGTTGGTGGCCCTTACACGCGCATCGCGGACATTCCTGCGGGCACTCCTGAAGTTCGGGGAGCAAACAACAGGCTGGCGGGCGCGAACGAAGGGACGGAAAGCGTTCCTGCGTTCAGCGTCGTGCTGTTCGAATCCACCGATCACGAACTGCTGTCGCCGGGGCGCGAACGTGAACTGGTTGAAGGCGCTCCGGCGGGTGAAGTCGAGTTGTACGAAAGCAGCGACGCGGGGACGCGGCTCGTGAACGTGGAAGGCCAAGGCGCTTCCATGAAGCTGGTCGAAGAAGGGGTTAATTGCGGGGTACAGCTGGGGGCGTACTCAGCGACGCTAAGCAAAGTATCGACGGGTGGCTCGATCGGCGCGGTCTCGAACGACGGCTCGAAGGTCTTCTTCACAACTTCTGTCCGCAAAAACAATTTTGAATGCGAACACCAGCCGTCGCGTCTGTGGATGCGCGTGGGTGGCAGGGAAACGGTGGAAGTCTCGGCACCGGAACAGGGTGTCACGCTCGAAGCGTCTGAACGCTCCGAAGTGTTCTTCAAGATGGCGACGGCGGATGGCTCGAAGGTCTTCTTCGAAACCGCGACGCCGC
>DATMPT010000171.1:0-9413 GCA_035567355.1 Solirubrobacteraceae bacterium | reverse complement strand
CCACGCTGGTAGTAGGCGTTGACACGAAAGCGGGCGTGGCCGGGGATCGAGTAGGCGAAGTCCAGTTGCCAGTTGGTCTCGAGGCGCTGGCGCTGGTCGCCGGAGAGGATCGAGTAGACGATCTCGCGCGTATCGGTGTCCGAGAGGATCGGATAGCCCTCCAAGCGCGTAAGCCGTCCACGGACGCGCACGGTCGGCTGCGCGCCCGCGGCCAGGTGCAGGTCCGAGGCGCGGCGCGATACGACCTCCATCAAGAGATCGGCAAAGTCGATGTTCATCCTCTCGCCTTTCGGCCAGGCCCGGTGTGGGCCCCTATCGGAGAACCGGCCGTATGGGCGGGAGAACTGGCGCTCATGCGGGCGCGAGCCTGCGGGTGTGCTCTCATGGGGCCCTTATCGGCAGAAGCCCGGGACATCTCAACTGCTGCCGATGACGCGTGCGATCTCGGCGATCGAGGTCAGTCCCTGGCGGACCTTTTGCAGGCCGTCGTCGCGCAGCAAGCACATGCCTTCGCGGACAGCGACGTCGCGAATCTCCTCGGACGGACGCCGCTCCAAGGCCATGTTGCGAATCTCCGAGGAGAGCGTCATCACCTCATAGATCCCGAGACGTCCGCGGTAGCCGGTGCCGTTGCAGCGGCGGCAGCCGGCTGGCTCGTACGCCTCCAGGTCGACGAGCGCCTTGTAGCCGTTCTCGCGCAGGACCTCGGCGGAGACGATCGTACGCTGCTTGCAGTTGGAGCACAGCATGCGCGCCAGGCGCTGGGCTAGTACGCAGTCCAAGGCGGAGGCGACCAGGAACGGCTCGATCCCCATCTCGACCAAGCGCGTGATCGCAGACGGCGCGTCATTGGTGTGAAGCGTGGAGAGGACGAGGTGGCCTGTGAGCGCCGACTCGACGGCGATCTGGGCGGTCTCGCGGTCGCGGATCTCCCCCACCATGATCACGTCGGGGTCGGCGCGCACCATCGCGCGCAGACCGGTGGCGAATGTGAGTCCCACCTTGGTTGATACCTGCACCTGGGTGATCCCTTCGAGCTGGTACTCGACCGGATCCTCGACGGTGATGATGTTCTTCTCGGGTGTGTTTAGCGCGAGCAAGGCCGCGTAGAGAGTCGTGGACTTGCCCGAGCCGGTGGGTCCGGTCACGAGCACGGCGCCGTGTGTTTCGTGGAAGGCACGTTCGAAGCGCTCGCGCTCGGTGTCGGCCATGCCGAGCTTCTCGAGCTTCATCACGACCGAGTCCTTGTCGAGGATGCGCATCACGATCGACTCGCCATGGACGCTCGGAAGCGTGACCACGCGCAGGTCGATGTGGCGCCCTTCGACGGTGAGGCTAACGCGACCGTCCTGAGGCAGGCGACGCTCGGCGATGTCCAGTTCCGCCATGATCTTCACCCTCGAGACGACGCCCGCGGCCATGCGCCGGGGAACCGTGGTTATGTCCTGCATGATGCCGTCCACGCGCACCCGCACTCGCACCTCGTGGCCGTCGGGGGAGAGGTGGACGTCGGAGGCGCCGCGCTCGACGGCCTGGGCGACGATCTGGTTTACAAGCTTGACGACCGGCGCGTCATCGGCGGTCTCGCGCAGGTTGACGATCTCGGCCTGGCCCTCTTCGGTCTCCTCGACGGCGCTCTCGCCGGAGACGACATCCTCCAGACGAGCCATGCGCGAGATCAAATCGCCAATCGCCTCGGGCGAAGCGACCGCTACTCGGACCTCGTAACCGGTCATGATCGCCACGTCGTCCACGGCGAGCACGTTTGAGGGGTCGGCCATCGCGAGCAGCAAGGTGCGCTTGTCCACGAATGCGACGGGTACCGCCTGGTAGCGCTTGGCGGCCGTGTTGACGACAAGGTTGGCCGCACCCATGTCCACCGGGAAGACTTCGAGGTCTAGATGATCCAAGCCGTAGCGCTCGGCAAGCGCGCGCGCGAGCCCGTCGGGCGTGATCGCTCCGCCGGCGAGCAGGATGCGCTCAGGGGTGGTGCCTTCGTTGCGCGACGCCTCGATTGCATGATCTACCCGCTCGCGAGAGGCGAGCTCCATCTCCACGATCACGTCGGTAAGAAACCGAGAGGAGGAGCCGCGACGACTCGGATGGGTCACTCCTGGTGGAAGCTCGGGCGCTTCTGGCTCCTCGACCTCGGTATCCGGCGATGCGTAGGAGCTCGCGCTCGTCCCGTAGCGATTCTCGGTATGTGCTTGGCGATGGCCGCGATCGGCCTCGCCGAGTGGATCAGGGCCAGACCGCTCGCGCTGCTCGATACTGACCTCGGGGTTGTCCTCGCCGAAGATGCCTTCGTTCTCACGCAGGCCGCTCGGGGGCGTACTCATCGCCCGGGTCCTTGATCATGTAGCTCTGGCGTGCCCTTCGACCCCGGCCCCGCGCCGCATCGCTGCCAGGGGCGCGGGTGCTCCGGTCCACAGCTCGAAGCTGAGCGCACCCTGCGCGACGAGCACCTCCAAGCCGTCGACCGTGGCCGCTCCCAAACGGCGCGCGCTCGCGAGCAGCGGCGTGGGACTGTCGCGGTAGACCAGATCGATGACATACGCATACCCTTCGAGAAGATCGGCGCTCAGGTCGAGTTGGTTGAGCGCCTCGGCCTCAGTGGCCGAGCGTTGCAGTCCCACCGAGGTGCAGTTGACGAGCAGGTCTGCCTGCACCGGTCGGGGTACCGCATGGGCGCCGAGTTCCTCGGCCAACGCGGAAGCCCGCTCGGGGGTGCGATTCCAGATCGACACGCTCGCGGCACCCGCGTCCAGCAGACCCCACACGGCAGCCCGCGCGCTGCCACCGGCACCGAGCACCAGGGCACGCGGGTGGGCGGGCATCCCAGTCAAGCGTCCCAAGGCGGCGATCAGGCCGGGGGCGTCGGTGTTATCAGCCTCGATCGTGCCGTCGGGATGAAAGCTGAGCGTGTTGGCCGCCCCGATCGCACGCGCAGCCTGGCTGGCGCGGTCAGCGAGCGCGAAGGCAGCCCGCTTGTGGGGGATCGTGACGTTCGCGCCGAGGAACCCGCTCGCGCCCAAGGCATGCACCGTCTGCTCGAACAGCTCGGGGGGTAGCGGCAGGCGCTGGTAGGACCAGTCCTCCATCCCAAGCTCCGCGAAGGCCGTCTCGAACATCGCCGGCGAGCGACTGTGGGCGACAGGCCAGCCGATCACACCTAGCCGTGGCATCCAGGACACTCTTTGGATGTGGGGAGGATAGGTTCGTTGTGGTCGTTCAAGGTCGCCTCGCCAAAATCCCACGCCGAGGTGTTGTCCTCTGTGTGCATGCATCTCGGGGCAAGCTAACCCGCCTGTTTGCAGGTGGGGACGCGCCCACCGTTGCGCCTCAGCGCTTCACGATAGGCGGCCGCATTCTTTTCGAACTGGGCATAGCTCGTTGAGAAGACTTGCTCGCCGCAGCCGTCGGCGCCTGAGACGTAATAGAGGTAGGAGACTTTGGCGGGCCGCGCGGCAGCCTTGATGGCGGCGACGCCGGGATTGGATATCGGCGTGGGCGGCAGACCCTGGTGGTTGCGGGTGTTATACGGCGAGCCGCTGGCCAATTGGGCTTCGGTGAGCGGGTGGGTGAAGTCGTGCAAGGCGTAGCGCAAGGTGGAATCCACGCCGAGTGTCATATGCAGGCGCAAGCGGTTGTAGATGACCGCCGCCACCAGAGGGCGGTCGTGCGCGACGGCGACCTCGCGTTCGATGATCGACGCGACGATCAACAGCTCGTAGGGAGTTATCCCGAGTACCTTCGCACGGTGGATCTCGGCCCCCCCGAAGTTTTCCCGGAAGGCCGTGAGTTGCTCGGAGACGAGCCTCGGTGCTGAGGTGCCCGCATACAGTTCGTAGGTTGCGGGAAACAGGAAGCCTTCGAGGTTTGGCGTGCCCGGCGGCGCACCGTAGTGCTCCACGTCAAGCTCGCGCGAGCGCTTGGAGGCCGTGAGATAGCTGCCGCGCAAGCCATCCGCGTGAGCCAGCGCGGCAATCTGCGTGCGCGTGTAGCCCTCGGGGACCGTCAGCTTCACGACAGCGGGCGCAGGTGGAGATTTTGGTCGTTCGGAGTGGTCTAGCAGCAGCAAGACCCCGGCGCCAAGACCGCCGAGGACGAGGAGGATCGCGAGCAGCGCTCCCACGCGGGCCACTCTGCTCCGCGGTGAGGAGACATGCGGCCGGCGTAGGTGGGGTCTGTGCAGATGAGACCTATGGGGATCGGGTCGGGGCGTAGGCGAATCTGCCTGGACCACCGCACCGGCTTGGCGCGATGCCGGCGAAGCTTCCTGGAGGACTGGACCGGCCTGGCGCGGCGGCGGCGAATCCAGTGTGACGGGTGGATAGGCCGGCGGCGGCGGAAGCGGCGGCTCGATCGGAGCTTGTTGCGATGCTCCAGCTTGTTCGAGGCGACGCCGTTCGCGCTCCTCGCGGGCGCGTTCGCGCTCCTCTTCGGTGCGCTCCCCCGGCGTGTCCCCTGCGCGGTCCCTGGCCAAGTCGCTGACCCTACTAAGTGCGCGCCTGCGAACGCCCCAGCCACCCCTCCAAGAGGATGGCGGCGGCGCGCGAGTCCTCGCTGGCTCGGGCGTGCTCCATGGAGGCGGCGATGCGCGTGGTGAAGCGCTCGTCGTGGAGCTCGACCGGAACCTCACGCTCCAGACGTGCGGCGAGCATGGCCGCGAACGAGCGCGTCTCGCGCGTCTGATCGGTGTCCTCCCCGCGCAGGGACAGGGGCAAGCCAACCACCACGTGCTCCACCTCGCGCGCCTCCACGAGCTGGGCGATCGCCGTCATGCCACGTCTGGTGGCGGGCTTGGCGATCGGCTCGATCGGGGTGACGATCGTGCCGGTCGGGTCGCTCAGCGCACAGCCGCAGCGCGCGGCGCCGTAGTCAAGCGCCAGGACTCGCATCGACTTCGAGGGCGATCGTTCCATGCCCCACGATCACATCGCCCGCATACAGGCACGCCACCTGTCCCGGTGCGGTGCGCTCGATCTGCTCGAGCATCTGAAGCTCCAAGCGCTCGTGGGGGCCCGCCCCCGGTCTGCCGTGGAGGCGACACGGCAAGCGCGCTCCGCGATAGCGCACCTTCACCTGGTCCACACAGGCACCGTCGCGGTGCAAGGTGACCTCACGCACGCTCACCCTGTCGGTGCGCAACTGCTCGCGCGAGCCCACGGTCACGGTGTTGGCGCGAGCGTCAGTGGCGATCACATACAAAGGCTCACGCCCACCTATGCCCAGGCCGTGACGCTGGCCGACGGTGACCGTGTGCACACCACCGTGCTCGCCGAGCTCGCGCCCGTCGCGATCGAGGATCGCGCCCGCGCGACGCTTCAGGCCGCCGTGTCGTGCGAGGAAGTCAGAGCTGGTGGTGCCGGCCAGGAAACAGAGATCCTGCGAGTCACGGCGCCTGGCCACATCCAATCCGGCCCGACTTGCCCGCTCGCGCACCTCGGGCTTGGTCAAGTCGCCGAGTGGAAAGCGCAGCCGCGCCAGGGAGCGCGGCGAGAGCGCCGCCAAGGCGTAACTCTGGTCCTTGTGCTCGTCCGCCGCCATACGCAGCAGTGGCCGCTCCCCCTCTCCGACATGCGTGCGCGCATAGTGTCCGGTGGCAAGCGTCTGCGCTCCCAAACGGTCGGCCAGCTCGAGCATCGCGTCGAGACGCACACTCCCGTTGCAGCGCACGCACGGGTTGGGCGTGAGACCCGCGGCATAGCCTTCGAGCCAGCCCGCGACCACACCCGCCTTGAACTCCTCGCGCAGGTCGATCGAGAAGTGCGCGATGCCCATCCCGTGGGCAATCTCACGGGCCGAGCGCACCGCCTGGGCCGAGCAGCAGCTGCGCTCGCCGTCATTCTCCGGATCAGACCACAGTTCGAGTGTTACCGCGACCGTCTCCTGGCCCGCCTCCTCCACGAGCAGCGCTGCCACAGCGCTATCGACACCGCCGCTCATCGCCACTAGCGTGCGCGAGCACATCTGCGCGAGCGTCGCCTGGTTACGCGCCGCCCGCCCGAGCGCACGATGCAATGCATCGGCCGCAAGCTCCGCCGCGTGCTGCTTAGCTGGGCTCAGTCCCCCGAGCTCCAGCGCGATCTGAGCAGAGCCCACGCGGGCCGCCTCCAGCAGGCCAGCGCCACGCACAAGCTCGACGGTGGCGCTACCCGCCGCGATCGCCGCGCCGCAGCCGCTCGCGTCAAAACCGATGTCCGCGATGCGACCGTCGGAGCTGTCTCGATCGAGCGCCACCGAGATGCGGAGAAGGTCGCCGCACGCGGCGCCCCCGGCAACGCCGGTGCATGCACCATCGGGTATGTGACCACGCCCGACCGGCCGTTCCATGTGCTGGGCTAGTGCCTCGACCTTCATCGTCCGTCGAGTGTAAGGACCCAGTGCGATGAAATCCTAAATACACGCCACCGCCACGTTCACGCATATGCCCGAGCGCCCGCCAAGCGCGCTCACCCAGCGTGTCGCTGGCTAGCCGTTGGCAGCTCGAGCTTCGCGTACGGCTTGCTGTAGCGCAAACACATCCGTAAGTCCCGTGAGCGTGCTCACGACCCCACGCCGGTTGACGATCAGGATCGTGGGGGTCTGGTAAACGTGCACCACTTCTGTGATCTTCCCGAACCGGCCGACCTGGCTGGCAAGTGCCGCATGCACCGTGACGGTGCCTTTGGAGCCACTGGCAAGCGCGCCGGTCTGGGCCAACACCTCTTGGTCGACGCTCGATCGCGGGTCCCAGAACACGAGCATCGCCGTCTTGCCCTGGGCAAGCTCCGCTTCAACCGCCACCTGCTGGGCGCTGCGACCCGTATGCGGTTTAGCACGCGCGTGCGCCCTGGCCGCGGTCCTGTGCGCAATCGTGGCGGCCACGATCGATTTCTGCGTGGCCGCGGAGCCACCGGCTGCAGCCACACTGCTCGGGGTGTTGCCCGCATGGGGTTCCTGGGAGGCTTCCACAGACTTGTTCTGAAGCTGCTGCGCGTTCTGCTGAGAAGCGGCCACCGCCCCGTGTGCTTTGGCGATTGCGCGCGTGAGCCCTTCAACGCCAGGAGCCGCCCCGTGGTAGATCGGCGTCGGCGCCGCGGCGGCCTTGGCCTCGGCGGCCGCGCTTGTCGCGGGGCTGGCACTACTCGCAGAGCTCGTCGCCGGGGGAGGCATGCTTGCCAGTGGGCTCGAAGTCACAGGTCCGCTCGGATTGGAGCCGTGGGCGCGCAAGGCCACCGCCCAGATGAGTCCAAGCACCACAACCGCACCAAGCGCGATCTGATAAGGACGAGAAAGTTGAGCCATCGCCCTTCACTTCGGCAGATTCTCCCGCCGAGTTGAACGGCGGCGGTGGGCATGGACGCCGCGCAATGCCTTTTTCAGCGTGCGACCACACCCACAGCCCCCAACCCCAGGGCTACCTTCCGGCCTCTGAGCATTCCTGCCTTTGCCAGCAAGACTGCTCGGCGCACAAAGCAAACGGCCGCGTCTATGCCAGCTCGCGCAGGCCACGCAAGGCTGCGTGCACCACCTTCTCGGTCTCCAGCGTCTCCTGCCCCCCACCTTGCATGTCCTTCAACACCGTCTCCGTCTCTCCCACCAGCGCGACATAGCGAGCGCCCAAGCGGTTGGCCTGTCCGAGCTGCCCCTTGAGCGAGCGGCCGGCCATCTCCATTATCGCCCGCAAGCCGGCCGAGCGTGCCTCGCTCAGCACTCCAAACGCGGCCACCTTAGCCCCCTCGCACGAACCATCGTCCCCCAAATCTGAGAGGCCTACATACAGGTCCAGCGCATATCCACCCGCCGGCGGCGGGCTACCGGCAAGCAGGATCCGCTCGATGCCCGCGGCCCAGCCCATTCCCGGGGTGGCCGGCCCACCGAGCTGGCGCACAAGCCCGTCATAGCGGCCCCCGCCGCCTACGCCGCTCTGGGCTCCGAGGGCATCGCTCGTGAACTCGAACACCGTGCGGGTGTAGTAGTCCAGGCCCCGCACCAGCGTCCCATCCACCTCGTAGGAGAGTCCCGCGCGGTCAAGCAGCCCACGCACAGTGGCGAAATGCTCGGCGTCGTCCGCGTTAAGCTCCTCGAGCAGTTGCGGCGCGTCTCGCATCACCGCGATCGTGCCCTCGTGCGCGGAGTCGAACGCGCGCAGCGGATTGAGCTCGATGCGCTCCCTTACCTCTGCCGAGAGGCTCTCTGCGTTAGCCTTCAGGTGAGCCCGCAGGCGCTCGCGATAGCGATCCCTGCTCTCGCTGCCGCCGAGGCTCGACAGGCGCAGGCGTACCCCCCTCACCCCCATCTCCTCCAGCAGGGTCGCGAGCAGCAGGATTGACTCGGCGTCGACCGCGGGATCCTCCGATCCGAGCGCCTCGGCCCCCACTTGCCAGAACTGGCGATAGCGCCCAGACTGCGCGCGCTCGTAGCGAAAGAAGCTCGACAGATACCACAGCTTCACCGGCTGGGCCCGCTTGTGCATTCCGTGCTCGACGTAGGCCCTGCACACCGGCGCGGTTCCCTCGGGGCGCAGTGTCAACGAGCGCCCGCCACCATCTGTGAGCGTGTACATCTCCTTTTGCACGATGTCAGTAGACCCGCCGACACCGCGCGCGAATAGCTCGGTCGCCTCGAAAGTGGGTGTCTCGATCCGCTCGTAACCCGCCCCCTCGAGAATCGAGCGCGCGCGCTCCTCGAGCGCCGTCCGGATCGCGGCCTGCTCGCCGAGCACGTCAGACGTGCCACGCGGTGCCTTGACCTGCTCGCCCTTCAACTTTCGCGGACCATCGCAGCGGCGCGCAGCTCGCTCAGGAACGGATTGGTGTCCAACTCACGGCCGAGCGTCGTCACGCCCATGTGGCCCGGATAGACGACCGCCTCGCGCTCGTAGCGCTCCATCAGCGAGCCGATCGAACGCTCCAGCGTGACCCAGTCGCCGCCAGGCAAGTCGACGCGTCCGACCGAGCCTTGAAAGAGCACGTCGCCGGAGAGAAGCGCACCGTCGATCGCGTAGGTCACATGGCCCGGACTGTGCCCCGGCGTAAACACGACCTCGATATCAAGGTCCGCCAAGCGCAAGCGCTCGCCACCCTTGACCGTGTGCTCGGCCTGCCAGCTCTCAAACGGTCCAAAACCCGGCATCGTCCATTTCGTGATGTCCGCAAGCACGCCCACCTCGATCTCAGGGCAGTACACAGGCGCCCCTGTGGCTTCCGCGATCGGCGCCACCGCGCCAATGTGGTCGAAGTGGCAGTGGGTGATCAAGATCGCCTCGACCTCCGCGCCGAGCGCCTTCGCCGCCTCGAGCAGGCGCCCAGGCTCTTCGCCGGGGTCGATCATCAAAGCGCCCTTCGCCTGCGGAGAGGAGCGCACGATGTAGGCGTTCTCCTGTATCGGCCCCACGCTGAAGGCGCGCACGTCGATCATTTCGGGCT
>DATMPT010000170.1:0-5200 GCA_035567355.1 Solirubrobacteraceae bacterium | reverse complement strand
AGGGGGGGCGCGGGGCGTCGCACTCTCCGCAGGTGGAGCCCATGCGTGAGCAGCTGCTGGAGGCGCTCAGCTCGGTGGCGCCGCGCTCCGGCACGCTGCGCTTCTACTCGACGGTCACCGGTGAAGCCTTCGACACCCGGGAGCTCGGTGCGGAGTACTGGTATCGCAACATGCGCGAGCCGGTCCTGTTTGAGCCGGTGATCCGCGGCCTGCTCGAAGACGGCCACCGGACGTTCATCGAGATCAGCGCCCATCCGGTACTCGTGGCGTCGGCGCAGGAGACGATGGAAGATCTCGCCGGGGGGGCAGAGCTCGCCGAGCAGCCGGCCGGCGCGCTTGGCACCCTGCGTCGCGAGCAGGGTGGCGCGCCGCGCTTCTTGACATCCCTCGGGGAAGCGTGGGTGCGCGGTGTGCACGTGGATTGGGATGCGGTGCTGGGCGAGCCCTCGCGACGGGTGAGCCTGCCGACGTATGCGTTTCAACGCGAGCGCTACTGGATCCAGCCTCCCGTCGATGAGGTGGCCCACGCGGCATCCGATCCGGGAGCGGGCGCCGAGGCTGAGTTCTGGGAGGCCGTGGAAAGCGAAGACCCCGGCCGGCTGACCGACGCCCTGGGCGTGCCGGCGCAAGCCGACTCTCAGTCGCTCGCCGAGTTGCTGCCCACGCTGTCGGATTGGCGGCGGCGCAAGCGCAGCGACTCGCTGATCGACGGCTGGACGTACCGGCTCGAGTGGAAGCCGATCTCAGATCGCTCAGCCGCGTTGTCGGGACTTTGGCTGATAGTGCTCCCCGCGGACCTCCGGCAAGACGAGTGGACGCTTGCGATCGTCCAATCGCTGCGCGCGAACGGCGCCCAGGTCGCGCCTGTGGAGGTGGATTGCCCGGCCGTCGCCGATCGCGCCCTGCTGGCGAAAGGTCTGAGCGATGCGGCGGGCGGGGAGGCGCCGGCGGGCGTGCTGTCGCTGCTGTCGCTGAGCGAGCAGCCCATCGATGGCCAGGCTGGACTGTCCGTGGGGCTGGCCGCCACCCTGGCACTTCTCCAGGCGCTCGAGGCTGCCGGCATCGGGGGCCGCCTGTGGCTCGCGACCCGTGAGGCTGTCCCGGTGGCGGCGAGCGAGGCGTCGCACGGCCCGCTGGGAGCGGCGAGCTGGGGTCTCGGAAACACGCTCGCGGTGGAGCAGCCCCACCGCTGGGGCGGCCTGGTGGACCTTCCCGCGACGCTCGAGGAGCGCTCGTTGGGGCGGCTCTGCCGCGTGCTGGCGGGTCCGGGGGAGGAGGACCAGCTCGCGGTGCGTCCGGCCGCGGTGTTCGCGCGTCGTCTGGAGCGCTCCGGTGCGGGCCAGAAAAGCACGGCCGGAGCGTGGGCGCCGCGGGGCACCGTGCTCGTAACCGGTGCGGCCGACGGGCGAGCCGCCCACGTGGCGCGGTGGCTGGCTCAGATGGGGGCTGCTCATGTGCTGCTTCTCGGTCCGGGGAGCTCAGATGCAAGCAGCAGCGCCGGTCTGGTGCTGGAGTTGAAGCAGCTCGGGTGCGACGCGAGTTGGGAGGAGTGCGAGTCCTTCGAGCGCGATCGGTTTCGAGAGTTGCTTGCGGCGATACCCCCAGAGCGTCCGCTGGACTCGGTCTTTCATGCCGCCGAGGCAGACGCGGTTGGCACACTTGACGCGCTGACATTCGAGCAGTTGCAGGTGGCGCTGGCTCCCACGGCCGGCGCCGCGCTGCACCTGCACGAGCTGACCGAGCACATGGAGCTTTCCGCCTTCGTGCTGTTCTCCTCGATGGTGGCTTTCGCGGGGGCCGGCGGGCGCGGTGCCGAGGCCGTAGCCGGGGCGCTGCTCGACGGGCTGGCCGGCTGCCGTCGTGCCCGCGGGTTGCCCGCCACCGCCGTCGCGTGGGGAAGCTGGGCGCAGGACGCGGCCAAGCCGGGGGGCGGTCATCCCGCCGGAGTGCTCGCGCTGGATCCTCAGCTTGCTCTGCGTGCGCTGGGACGGGCGCTCGATCGTGAGCAGACGCACGTCACGGTCGCCGATATCGATTGGGATACCTACGCGACCACCCATGCCTCCGCCCACCGCTCGCTGATCGTCGAGCTGCCCGAGGTCAAGCGTGTGCTTGCCCAGAGCGCCACCGGCGAGGATAAACCGAGCGCCGGCGCGTTCGCCCTGCGGCTCACCTCGCTGGATGCGCCCAGACGCGAGCGCGTGGCGCTCGAGCTCGTACGCTCGCACGTGGCCGCCGTATTGGGACACGCCTCCCCAGACGCGGTGGACACCCGCAGGGCGTTCCGCGAGCTTGGGTTCGACTCGTTGATGGGAGTGGACCTGCGCAACAAGCTCCAGGCGGCCACCGGATTGGAGCTGCCCCCGACGCTCGTCTTCAACCAGCCGACTCCCGCGGCGCTCGCGAGGTTCCTCGTCGCGGAAGCCACCGGCGAGTCCGAGAGCACAGCTCCCGCCTCGATCGCCGTGCGAAGCGAGGAGCCGATCGCGATTGTGGGAATGGGCTGCCGCTACCCCGGCGGCGTGCGCTCGCCACAGGAGCTGTGGGAGCTCGTCGCCGCCGGCCGCGATGCGATCGGCGAGTTCCCGAGCGACCGCGGCTGGGATCTGCAGGGCCTGTACCACCCCGATCCCGCCCACCGCGGGACCAGCTATGTGCGCGAAGGCGGCTTTTTGCGCGACGTCGCCGACTTCGACGCCGGCTTCTTTGGGATCAGTCCCCGCGAGGCGGTCACGATGGACCCACAGCAGCGGCTGCTGCTCGAAGTTTGCTGGGAGGCCTTTGAAGACGCTGGACTCGACCCCACGGGCTTGCGAGGCACCCCCACCGGGATCTATGTGGGCTCCTCCGGCCAGGACTACGCCATGACTCTGTTCGACGCCGTGCCCGACTCCGCGGAGGGCTATCGCATGGCTGGCGCGATGTCGAGCATGACCTCTGGGCGCCTCGCCTACCTGTTCGGCCTGGAGGGGCCGGCGGTGTCGGTCGACACCGCGTGCTCCTCCTCGCTTGTGGCGTTGCATCTCGCCTCCCAGGCACTGCGATCGGGGGAATGCTCGCTCGCCGTGGCGGCGGGCGCGGTGACCATGTCCTCGCCCTTGCTGTTCGTGGAGGGCTCCCGCCAGGGCGCGCTGGCGACCGACGCGCGCTGCAAGGCGTTCGCGGACGGAGCCGATGGGACCAGCTTCTCCGAGGGCGTGGGTGTGTTGGTGGTCGAGCGGCTCTCCGAGGCGCAGCGCCTGGGCCACGAGGTGCTTGCCGTAGTGCGGGGCAGCGCGCTGAACCAGGATGGGGCGAGCAACGGCTTGACGGCCCCGAACGGCGCCTCCCAGGAAAAGGTGATCCGTCAGGCGCTCGCCAACGGTGGGCTCGCCCCGGAGGAGGTGGACGCGGTCGAGGCGCACGGGACCGGCACGGCGCTCGGGGATCCGATCGAGGCGCACGCTCTGCTGATGACCTACGGACGCGATCGCCCCGCCGAGCGACCGCTGTGGCTGGGCTCGATCAAGTCCAATATCGGTCACTCCTCGGCCGCCGCGGGTGTCGCGGGCGTGATCAAGATGGTAATGGCGCTGCGCAACAGCCGGTTGCCCCGCACCCTTCACGTGAACCGGCCCTCGACCCAGGTGGACTGGTCGAAGGGCGCGATCTCCTTGTTGACGGAGGAGCGCGCCTGGGAGACCAACGGACGGCCTCGTCGCGCGGGCGTGTCCTCGTTTGGGGCGAGCGGCACCAACGCGCACGTGATCGTCGAGGAGGCGCCCGCGCCCGACACACCCCCGACGCAGCCGGAGCCCGATGCGAGCCCCGCCACCGGACTGGTCAACGACGTCGTGCCGTGGCTTTTGTCGGCCAGGGACGGCGGCGCGCTGGGCGGGCAGGCGCAGCGAATGATCGACCATGTCGCAAGCCGGCCCGAGTTGGATCTGGGCGGCGTTGGGCGCTCACTCGCCGGCCGGACCGCGTTTGACGAGCGGGCCGTCGTGCTGGGGGATTCGCGCGAGCGGCTGCTCGAGGGCCTGGGCGTGCTCGCCACGGGCAAGCCGGGCGATGTCGTTCGCGGTGTGGTCCGCGGCGATCCCGGCCAGGTTGTCTTTGTTTTTCCGGGCCAGGGTGGGCAGTGGGTGGGAATGGCTGTCGGGTTGCTCGACAGCTCGCCGGTGTTCGCCCGGTCGATCGGTGAGTGTGAGGCTGCTTTGGCGCCGTTTGTGGATTGGTCGCTCGAGGGCGTGCTGCGTGGTGTTGAGGGTGAGCCTGGTTTGGATCGCCTGGACGTGGTGCAGCCTGTTTTGTTTGCGGTAATGGTTTCGCTGGCGGGGTTGTGGCGGGCGTGTGGGGTGGTGGCGGATGTGGTTGTCGGTCATTCTCAGGGTGAGATCGCGGCTGCGTGCGTGGCGGGTGCTTTGTCGTTGGGAGACGCGGCGCGGGTGGTGGTGTTGCGTAGTCGCTTGTTGATGGGCTTGGAGGAATCTGGGGCGATGATGGGTGTCGCTGCGCCGGTGGGGCGTGTGGAGGAGTTGGTTGCTGGCTGGGGCGGGCGTGTTGTGGTGGCGGCGGTGAATGGTCCAGGTTCGGTGGTTGTTGTCGGTGAGAATGAGTTGTTGGGCGAGCTTGTGGGTGTGTGTGATGGGTTGGGTATTTCTACGCGAATGATCAGGGGTGGTGGCCGGCAGTCGCATTCCGCGCATGTCGAGTGCTTGCGCGAGGAGTTGCTTGGGGCGTTGGATCCGATTGCGCCGCGGGTTGGGAGTGTTGGGTTTTGCTCGACGGTTACCGGTGGGTTGCTCGATGGGGATCGGCTGGGGGCGGAGTATTGGTATCGCAATATGCGTGAGCCTGTTCAGTTTGAAGGGGCTGTGCGGGGGTTGGCCGAAGGTGGCGCGCGGATGTTCGTTGAGGTTTCTCCTCATCCGGTGTTGTTGGCGTCTATGAGTGACACGGTGGATGATCCCGGTGTCGCGCTGGTGGGTTCTCTGCGTCGTGGTGAGGGCGGTCCCGGGCGTTTCACCACATCGCTAGCCGAAGCCTGGACAAAAGGCGCAACCGTAGACTGGACGTCGATCTTCACCCACGCTGGCATCAAGCGCGTGAAGGTGCCCTCATATGCGTTTCAAAGAGAGCGCTACTGGCTCTCCGCGCGCGCAGGCATCGGCGATTTGACATCCGCCGGCCTGGGCTCCGCCGAGCACCCGTTGCTGGG
>DATMPT010000169.1:0-3184 GCA_035567355.1 Solirubrobacteraceae bacterium | reverse complement strand
CAAGACCAACCAGGACGAGTTCGCGATGGGCTCCTCCAACGAGAACTCCGCCTATGGCCCCGTGCTCAACCCGTGGGACCACACGCGCGTGCCCGGCGGCTCCTCGGGAGGCAGCGCCGCCGCGGTCGCCGCCGGCCTTGCGCCCTGGGCGTTGGGCACAGACACGGGCGGCTCGATCCGCCAGCCCGCCGCCCTGTGCGGGATCGTCGGCCTCAAGCCCACCTACGGTGCGGTTTCGCGCTACGGCATGATCGCCTTCGCCTCCTCCTTGGACCAAGCCGGTCCGCTCACCCGCGACGTCACCGACGCCGCCCTCATGCTCTCCCACATGGTTGGCCGCGACGAGCGCGACGCCACGTCCTTGAGCTTCCCCCATGAGATCTCCCTGCCCACAGCCGAGCGCCTGGACGGGGTCACGCTGGGCGTGCCCTCCGAGCTTGCGGGCGAGGGCATCGAAGCGGGCGTGCTCGCTGCTTTCACGGCCACGCTCGCGCGCGCCGAGGAGTTGGGTGCACAGATCGAGCAGGTCAGCCTCCCGCACGCTCCGCACGCGCTCTCGGCCTACTACGTGATCGCCCCCGCCGAGGCATCCTCGAACCTGGCGCGCTTCGACGGTGTCCGCTACGGCCTGCGTGTCGACGCGCCTGGGCTGACCGGCATGTACACCCGCACACGCCACGACGGCTTCGGCCCGGAGGTCAAGCGGCGCATCATGCTCGGCACCTATGCCCTCTCATCCGGCTACTACGAGGCCTTCTACGGTCGCGCCCAGCGCGTGCGCACGAAGATAGTCGAGGACTTCCGCGCCGTGTTCGAGCGCTGCGATTTCGTCGTCACCCCCACAAGTCCCACGGTCGCCTTCGAGCTGGGCGCGAGGACAAACGACCCGCTCGCCATGTACTCGAGCGATGTCTGCACCGTTCCGATGTCCTTGGCGGGCATCCCCGCGATCTCGATCCCGTGTGGCTTGAGCGAGGGCTTGCCCGTCGGGCTGCAGCTGGCGGGACCGGCCTTCAGCGAGAACAGCCTGTTCGACGCCGCCCACGCCCTGGAGCAGGCGATCGGCTTCGACTCGACGCCGGCGCGCGCATGACCGGGCAAAGGGCACCCGCGGCGGCGCCTCGGTGGGGCAGGGGTGCGTGGGGTGCGTGGGGTGTGTGTGTTCGAAGAAGGGGTGCCCCACGCGCGCGCGCGAGGTATGCCGTATGAGCACGACCTACGAGCCTGTCATCGGCCTCGAGATCCACATACAGCTGGCCACGCGCACGAAGATGTTCTGCGGCTGCGAGCTGTCCTTCGGCGAGCCTCCCAACACGCGCACTTGCCCGGTCTGCCTCGGCTTGCCCGGGGCGCTGCCCGTGGCCAATGCCAAGGCGATCCACTTCGGCCTGATGATCGGCATGGCGGTCGGCTCACAGCTTGCCCCGCGTTCGATCTTCCACCGCAAGAACTACTTCTATCCCGATCTCCCCAAGGGCTACCAAATCTCCCAGTACGACGAGCCCCTCTGCCTCGGTGGCCAGCTCGCCGATGTGCGCATCCACCGCGTCCACCTCGAGGAGGACGCCGCCAAGCTCGTCCACGTCGGTGCCTCCGGGCGCATTCACGCCTCCGATGCCTCGATCGTCGATTTCAACCGCGGCGGCACCCCCTTGGCGGAGATCGTGACCGAGCCCGACCTGCGCTCCGCCGAGCAAGCGGGCGAGTGGCTGCGCCTGTTGCGCACCACGATGCGCCAGCTCGGCGTCTCCGACGTGAACATGGAGGAGGGCTCGCTGCGCTGCGACGCCAACATCTCCCTGCGACCGGCCGGCACGAGCGGCTTCGGCACGAAGACCGAGCTGAAGAACATGAACTCCTTCCGCTTCATCGAAAGAGGTATCCGCGCCGAGATCACCCGCCAGGAGGAGATCCTCCGCGGTGGCGGCCATGTGGCCCAGGAGACGCTTCACTTCGATCCCAGGTCGGGGGGGCCTCCGATCCCCCTGCGCTCCAAGGAGGAGGCCCACGACTACCGCTACTTCCCCGAGCCCGATCTCGTGCCCGTCGCGGTCGACCAAGCGATGCTCGACGCCGCCCGCGCCGCCATGCCCGAGCTACCCATTGCCCGTGCCGAGCGCCTGCAGGCACTCGGGCTGACCAGCGACAGCGCCCGCCTGCTCGCGTTTCGCGCCGACTTGGGCGACTACTTCGAGCAGGCTTTGGCCGCTGCCGTAGATCCCGCGCCGGAGCCACAGGTGCTCGCCAACTGGATCGCCGGCGACCTGGTTGCGCGCTTGGACGATGGAGCAAACCCCGCCGACTCGCGCGTGACGCCGACCGCCCTGGCGGCCCTGTGCGGGATGGTCGGCGCCAAACGCGTCAGCGTCGGCGCGGCTAGGCAGGTGCTCGACCGGCTGGTGGCCGAGGGGGGAGATCCTCTCGCGATCGTCGAGGCCGAGGGTCTCGCCGCGCTGGACGGGGGCGAGGACCTAGCCGCGATCGTGGCGGCCGCCCTTGCCGCCAACTCCGACGCCGCCGGGCGCGTCAAGGGCGGCAACGCCAAGGCGATCGGCCCGATTGTGGGCTATGTCATGCGCGAGACCAAGGGCCGCGCCGACGGCGGCGAGGTCACGCGGCTCGTCAACGAGCAGTTGGGGATATGAGGGTGGGGAGTTGTGATTCCCTGCTCGCCGTGCCCCGCGCGCGTGTGCACGTGCGCGCGTAAGGCAGCCTTCCACGCGATATTCGTATCGGAGGCCACCCCATCCATCGAGCCGCAAATCGCCTCGCCAGTTGCGGGATTTCTGCACTCCGAACACAGCTAGCACCCACATTTTGGACTAAAGGCCAAACAAAAGCGACCGTCGGCGCGCCAATATGCTGTCCATGAACAGGCCGATCTCAAATTCGATGACCCCACCTCGGCGGTTTCTCCTGCTGCCGGAGGATGCCGCGGACGTCCCGGCTCAGGAGGTTCGCATCCGTCGCTATCGCCTCACAAGCGTCGGGCGCTCCCATGGCTTGGATCGTCCCCCGGCATCTTGTTCGGGGAACGTGCCGCGCGTACCGTAGCCAGCGATCGCATGCGGGCCAAGTCTCACCACGAGTCCCCTCCTCGCGGTGACTGGGGCGCGGCCGGGCAGGGTTTCCGAGCCTGCCCGGCCGCGCGCTCCACTCCCGGCCCTGCGGCCCCGCCATTTCC
>DATMPT010000168.1:0-9541 GCA_035567355.1 Solirubrobacteraceae bacterium | reverse complement strand
GGGGTTAGTCCAGACTAGGTCCGTTGGGACCCACTGGACGGGACACTTTCAGGTGCATCGGAATCGACCTGTAAGGGCGTCTGAACTATCGTCGCGGGGCGGCTTCCAAGCTCAGACGAGCCGGTAGCCAACGCCCCAGACGTTGACCACGAACCCGTGGGCACCGGCAAGGTCAAGCTTGCGACGCAGACGGCTGGCGTGGCTATCGACTGTGCGCGCTCCCGCGGAGACGGGCTGGTGCCAGATCGCGCGCAGGAGCTCTTGCTTTGTGCAAACGCCGGTTGGATTGCGTGCGAGATGAACGAGCAACTCGTACTCGAGACGGCATACCTCGACGGGCGCCCCAGCTACGCGCACCAAATGCGCACTGGTATCGACTTCCAGAGCTCCAACGCAAAGACGCGTCGCGGAAGACTGCTCAGCACGGCGAAGCAACGCCTTCAGACGGGCGCGCAGCTCCAGGTAGCAATGACCCTCTCTGGCGATGAAATCATCGGCCCCCATCTCAAATGCCCGCAACAGGTCGAGCTGCCTGGCGCTTGGGCCAAGCACGATGATGGGCAGATGCTCATCCCACACCGACGCGAGTGACGCGGACGACGGGTGACGAACCTCCTCGAGCAGGTCAAGCGCTCCTCGAGGCGCATCGAGCTCCCCGAGCAAGAGTGCTCGGATTGGTTGAGCGCGAGCGAGCACGCGGGCATGCTCGGGGCTATGAGCAAGCGAGGCGCGATAGCTGTCGGCACGCAGCTGCTCGACGAGCTCGCATCCAACCGTTGGGCTTTCCTCGGCGAGCAGGACGACGGCCTCAGACTGCTCAGCGGCATGAATCCTCGCCGATGGCTTTGAGAGGCTGGACTTCACTGAAGTTCGACCTCGCGCGGGCTGATGCCCAGACCCTTACGTGAGATGGCGGCGAGCACGTCGCTATGGATCCATGGGGTTGTCGCTTGAGCCCCGCCTTCGGGCATGAGCCCAACTCGGCGCGCAAGCCAGCTGGTCTCGCCGCTTTGGTTTCCGTGACGGTCGTGCTTGACGATGCCACAGCGCAAAGCGATCTCGCTCATACTCGTGGCGTCCCGCTCGATGGCGTTGAGCACAGCTTCGCGCAGGCCACGATTGAGCACGATCGGGCTCGTGCAAAGCCGCTCGAATTCGCACGCCAGGCGTGTGAGGAGGACGTCGGGATCGTCGCCGTGGCACGCTAGAGCCTGTTCGGTGAGTGTGCGCACGGGTTCGTAGCTTTCTAGGGTCCCAACCACGTCGCGCAGCTTGACCTGCTTCCACTCTGAGTCCTCGCTCTCCCCACAGCGACGGCTCCAACGCAGCTGGGCGGTGGTGCGCTCGCCGCAGATCAGGCCGAGCCGGTAGATCGTGCCATGGGAGTCGCGCACCTGGGCATCGCTCGCGTCTGCGGCGTCTCGCTGCTGGCGCCCACGCACGGCGAAGGGAGTACCACAGAGATCTTCGGGTCGTACTCGCCGACACCAATGCCCACTCGTGTCCTGCAGGTAGTGGCGGCAGATGAGCGTGGCGTTCTCAGCAGGCTCGTCTGCGGCGAGGTGTGCGACAAGCCGCCGGTCGCAGAGTGTGGCGGCGTCGCGGTCGAGTACGAGCACGCTGCCTCCGTTACCCGGGAGCGCGAGCAGCTCGCGGTGGCGCCCGTCGGCTCCAGATAGCCGCCAAGCCGATCGGCGGTTACAGTCGCTTCGCTGCGACGAGGGGCGACCCGGGAGAGCGGTTGACGGCGGCGCCCACGCCGAGTCGAGCGAGGTGCGGGCGCAGATGAGACGAGCGGCGACATGAGGAGCTCCTGACGGTCAGACCACACCAAGGGAGGGATGGCCACTGGATCGGTGGAGTGCCTTGTAGGCCCGCCACATTCGATCGTCAAGCGACCGGCGAGGAGGCTGAGCGGCTGCGCGAGTTGTCCGAGACCCTTAAGGGGTCTCGGGGAGTAATCCGATGACCGGCTGGGCAACCAAAGCTGGCCGACAATCGCTCATAAGGATCTCACGCGCTGAAGACATGAGCTTCAGAAGGTCTTTCAAATGACCTGGAGCTCGGGACCGGACCGAGCTGGGTGTCGGGGCGTCCAGCGGGTGCGGTTTGCATGCGCAAGACTTCACGTGGCGATCCCAGCGCCGGCGTCCAAGGACCTATCTGGGCGTGCAGATCCTTTTTTGAAAGCCGATTAGTGCGTCGCGACAGCGAAGCCAGCGTGTCTCTGACTTTCGTGGAGACGAATTTTGATGGCCGCTGAGGCCGAACCGCGCATGGATACAAGGGAGAGAAGGACTTGTAGCTTAGCCTAGCCGCAACCTGGATGCATGCTCAGCGAGGAAAATAGCCGAGCCCCGGAGCGCGAGTACGGGTAACTGCAACGAGGGAGACCATTAGATTGGGCGAAATCCAGACGAGGACATGCAGTCGGGCGCACTTTCAACGACAGGGCAGCTGCAAAGCAGCTCCCTTCAGCGGAGGGGCAACTGCGCCTTACGCCGGGGCATATGCATGGAGAAGCGGGTAGATTCGCGAACGCCCTTGAGCCAAACAGGCACCGAAGAAGCCTGACAAGAACTAGACGCAAGAGTGAGCAGTTCGCATGAATCGGCGCACATAGGCACAATGTCGGTTAGTGGACAAGACCAATCGACGCACAGCGGAGCCCCCGCCACCTCGCCGACCACGGTCCCGCAAGGGGAGCAAGAGCACCCCAACCGCGCTCGATCCTCGCGCCAGGATGATTGATGCGATGCTCGCCAGCGTCGGCGAGCAAGGATATGCAACGACCGTCGTCGCCGACGTGATCGCCAAGGCGGTCGCTTCGCGCAAGACGTTCTACGAGCACTTCGAGGACAAGCACGCTTGTTTCTTTGCGATGAGCGACGAGATAGCCGAGAAGTGGGCCACGCGCATCGAGCAGGTCAACGAGGCGCCAGCCGATTGGCGCGAGACAATCGACGCTTTCGTGGGGGAATTGTTTGCTCTGGCACTCGAGAGTCCAGCCGCGCTAAGGGTCCTCGCGGTTGAGTTGACCGCCGCCGGACCAGTCGGGATCGAGCGCCGCGAGCGAGTATTCGAGCGACTCGCGCAACCGCTTCGCGATTCACTTGGCAAGGGCTCCCACGAGACCAAGTTGCCGGCACGGGTAATCCTGGGCGCAATCCTGCGCATCCTCTACGCTAGAGCGCGACGCGGTGCACGCGTACGCCGACCACGTCGCGCAGACCTACTTGCGCTCACGCCCGAAGTGGCGGCTTGGGCATCCTCATATAGGCTGGAGCCGGGCGCCGGGCTTGCGCCACCCACGATTGACGAGGACACAGAGGCGCTACCAGTAGGCGGCCGGGCGCCGGGGACGTTGTCGCTCGGATCGCGTGCGATCGAGCGACGCGGGCTGCCTCGCGGGGAAGGCAATGTGTCACGCAGCTTTGTTGTGCACAACCAGCGCGAGCGAATCCTGGACGCGCTCGCAAACCTATCGGCGGTCAAGGGGTATGGCGCGATCACGATTCCTGAGATCGTGCAGGAGGCAGCGGTGTCGGTGCAAGCGTTCTACGAGCACTTCTCAGGCAAGGAGGACGCACTCTTGGTGGCCTACGAGCTCGGGCACCGCAAGGCCCTGGCGATCGTTGAGCGCGCATACGAAACCCGCGACGATTGGGCAACGGCTGTACATGCGGGGATTACGGTACTACTCGATTTCCTTGCCTCCGAGCCTGCTTATGCGCATTTGGCGTTGATCGATGCCTTGACGGCTAGCCCCAAGGCAGCGGCCGTGTCACACGACGGAATGAAGGCATACGCGGCGATGCTAGAGCCCGGACTCGAGCTCGGCGTCGGGGCCAAAACGACCACGAGCGTGACTGTCGAGGCAACCGCCGGAGCCCTTATGGAGTTGTGCTTCGTGTACGTGGCCAGCGAGCGAACACGCGAGCTTCCGAGCTTGGCGGCCGTCGCGGGCGATATCGCGTTGCGCCCATTCGTAGGTGTCGGCGTGCGCTGAGGTTTGGCCCCAGCCGAACTGGACAGGACACCAGGTCGATGCGGTGCGCCGCTTCGCTGCCTGGCGACGATCGTGATCAATCAATGGAACGGTGAGCAATTGTGTCGTTTGTTCCGTGGCTCTTTTGTAATCAGAGATGAATGATGGGGGTGTGGCGGGGAAGGAACACAGGGAGATCGCGGAGCAGATACAAGCGTTCGGGCAGAATCTGCGTCGAGCACGCAAAGACGCTGGATTGACCCAGGTGGCATTGTCCTGTGCAACACCGCTCGATCGTGCGGCTATAAGCCGGCTTGAGTGTGGCGCGCGCGCCCCCGACCTGCCTACCTTGGTGCGCTTGTGCGCTGCGCTCGGTACGCAGCCGGCGGCGCTCGTGCAGGGTATCGGACCGAATGCCTCGCCAACCAAAGCACGACTGCGCCGGGACGTCAATACCGGACGTGCAGCTCAGTTTGGCGCGAATCTTAAGTGGGCCCGCCAAAAAGCAGGTATGTCGCAGGAGCGGCTTGCCCTCGATGCAAAAGTGGATCGGGCTGCGATCAGCGTATATGAGAACGGTGGGCGCGAACCGAACCTGCGGACAGTGCTGAAGCTCGCCCGAAAGCTCGAGGTTCGACCCGCGGTGTTGCTTGCCGGCATTTGAGTAGGGAACTTGCCGGGGTCTGGTGACATCCGGTCACCGAGCGGGCACGTCGATGCTCCACAGGTAGCCTGTGGCATCGATAGACCCGTAGGCAATACGACCGACCTATAGGCGCCAAGCTCGAGCCGGCCAAACACGAAGTCGTTCCACAATAGGGGGCTCCGCGCGGCGGACGTAGCGTCAGGTCGTACGACGCACGCCGCGCGGGCCCAGTACTCCGGCGCGAGGCGAAAGAATGTCGCGCCGAAGCTCGTTCAGTTTCGCGGCGGGGGGTGACCGCGATCCGAACCCTCTTCCCTTGTCCGCCCATTCGGTTCCTGGGAAGTCTTAGCTCCTCCCGCCCTGGATGCCAACGCCGGAAAGACATGCGGCTTTGTCTTGCCTACCCAAACCGTATGCCATGACCCGTTATCCGTTCCGGATCTCGGACCAGAGGGGATAGTCGCACACCGCGAGGCATCTGTCAAGAAGATAGCTCCTCCGAACGGTGCCGATTGACTGAGCCCTCGGACGCGGTCTGCGCACTCACGAGGAACAAAGCCACGAACAACTCAGAATGGGGCTAGAAAGGTCCTGCGGGGTGGCAAAGATAACTTACGTGAGGCCATCGAAGATGGCGAGCACCGTCGGCAAGACGGTCTGGACACGTGGCCTGCACGAGGGCCGACCGGGTCGGCGACAGCGGCCGGGAGGCCTCCCCCGGCTCAGGCGATCGCGCCCCGGCCGGCCCTCTGTGAGGGTTGGCCGGCCTCAGGGACGATAGTCCGCAAGACGTCCCGGGTCTGGCCATGCCGCCCGCGCGCTGACGACCGCCACATCATCCTCAACGCTTGCAGCGTTGTCAAATTGCTTGGGAACGTTCTGCTCTTTTGTTCCTAACTCCCCCTCCACGCGGGCGGGCTCCTCTCAAGACGAAGCAGGGCCGGCCGGCAACGAACACGCGGGCTTGACGAGGTTGCGGCGCTCCAACAGCGGATCTCGCGCGCGTGGGTCGCCTTGCGCCACGGCAACCCGCACTTCGGGCGGGAGCCGCGGCACTCCCCACGCCCCGAGCAAGCCCTCGTGGGCGTCGCGCTCGGCGGTGAAGAGGATGCGCTCACGCCCAGGGTACTCCCAATCGGCTGGGTACTCGCCAGCGTAGGCTCTCGAGGCGGTCAGGATACGATCGGCCCGCCGGGCGCACTCGCGGGCACGCGCGTGGTCGCGACACACGAACACAACGATCGGGAACTTGGCGGATGGGCTCCTGTAGCGCGTGAGGTGAGCCGACCAGCCGGCTAGGAAGTGGTCGTAGCGCTCTAGCTTGGCCGCCCCCGGGCCCTCTGGTAGGCGATCGTCGCGCTCGACGAGCAATTCCGGACCATCCTTGCTGCGAAGGGTCGCGCCGGGTCGGATGCTTTGGAATCGATCGACCTCTACCCGGGCGCCAGGCTCGACTGTGTGCAGGAAATCGTGTGGCGTGCGCCCTCCGGGCAGACACAGATCGGCGAGAGAGAGCATCGCTCGATCTCCGTCGCGGGAACGCGAGGGTGGTGAGATTGCCGACTCATGCGGGCCCGTCAGCTCAAATCGATGGGTCGGTAGGGCTGCTTGTAGCGCAAGCACCCAACCGGTTACGTGAACATCGTGGCGTGCCTGATGGAGCAGACGATCGCCGGTGGGTGGATTGGGAGGGGACGGTTCGTGCCCACCGGGGACATCTCCAGTTGATATTGCGCGCTCGCGTGGGCGACCGTGATCGCGTGAGAGCTTGAGTCCGAGAGGCGTAATGGAGTAGCACATCGGCACACCTCCACCATCGCGGCGGTGAAACTGGAAGCGCGCGAGGAGCCCAGCGTCGGAGAGCCGCTTAAGTCGACGTTGGGTTGTGGTGACGGCGCGTTCGTTGTTGAAGCGGCGATGGATCTGGCTGCTCAATACGTGCCTCATCGAGGCGATCAGGAGGAGGATCTCGATGTCAAGCGGCTCGGGCTCCAGGCTGCGCAACGCCGTGGCGGGCTTGGCCCAGCGCACGCTATGAGCCGCATCCAGATTCGCCAGCTCGCTATAACTCTCAGACGGCTCAGATGGCTTTGCATCACTGGCGGGTGTATCGATGGCTGGGGTGCCGGCAGCCATATCGGCAGCGTTTGCATAAGGAGTGGTTGCATCGGCAGTAGCCGCATCGATGGCCGCTGCCTCAACTGTGGCCGTATCGATAACGACCGGATCGTGTTGCGATTGTTGGGGGTCTCGTTTGGCGCGATCGGACTTCCCGTCCTGCTCACCTCGCTGCCAGTGTGGCTGGGATAGGTCATCGCAGAAGCGCCCGCCTCGCTCGGCCTGTCTGGCAGCATGAAACGCCAAACGCCGCTCATCCAACGGCAAAGGGAGCGTGCGCGCAACGAACGGTGCTTGGCGCCCTTCAGGCGTAACCCAGCTGGCAATCGCACTGTGGCGAGGCAAGTGCATGCGCACATCGGGGCGGCCCAGGTCAGACAGATTGCGGATCCCGGGACGTACCGTGTCGGAGAACTCAGCCATCATCAGACTTGCAGCCTCGCGCGCGTCATCGACGGAGGCTGTGGCGAAATACACACGGTGGGCAAAGAGCGCGTCGAGTTGGGCCCGCACGTCGCGGTCAATCCATTGGGAGTTCGTCTGCCAGCAGGCAACGGTCTCCAAACCAGCGGAGCGCTTGAGCGCCAAGGTTTCGGCGAATCCGCGGTTGACCACAAGCGGTGCCTCGTCGATCTTCAACGCCACGGCCGTGCGCTGCTCGGCCGGGATACCGTCCTGACGACGCGCGAGCGCTGCGTCGAGCATGCCTACGAGCAATTGCATGAGCACGCTTGTGTTGCCGGCGCCCATGGCACCGAGGGCCCCCTTTACGACGAGCACCTGGCCGGTCGAGATGACTTCGTCGAAGTCCACCCTGAGAGAGTCGTTGAGTAGAACGCGCTTGATCGACGGCGAGTTGAGCAGTCGCGCGAGCTTGTTGACCGGCGCATCGAGCTTTGCCGTAGTGGTGCCACGGGCATCGGCGAGCTGAGCCGATAGCTCTCCGGTGAAAAACTCGGATATCTCCTTGAACTCGGGTTGGGATCGCAGGCGTCCAGCCACACGCGAGCGATAGGCATACCCCTCCTCGCCTACCGAAAGCAAACGTGCCGCGTCCCAGAGCGTGCTCGAAGGGTCATAGGCGAGTACTGCGATGATCGCGTTGCGTAGATAACGATCGGATGAGGCCTTGATGTCTCCCTCGCTGAAGAGCTGCTTGAGCGAGGCCACTACATAATCGGCGATTGTGTCGGCCGGGGCATCCACGGCCAGCGGATTGAATCCGCACGTGGGGTGGGCGAAGTCGAGCAAAGTACAGGTACGCTCGCACGGCACAAGGCTGACGGCGGCCTCGGCGGCATCACCCTTGGGGTCGAGCACGATCACCGCGCAGCGCTCGCGCCTCAGGTCCTCGGCAACTGTGGCTACCAAGTAGCTGGACTTGCCCTGCTCAACGGTGCCGGGAACGGCTGTGTTCTGGCGGCGTAGCGGTGGGTGAATCGACACGGGTCCGTGGGCGTCGCGCAACGTACCCATCCCTTCGCGTGGTCGCAAGATCGCCGGCGAGGCGGGCGCCGAGGGCAAAGGGCTGCGCGCAAATGGAACCGTGGCGTAGTCCACCGAAGGCAGGTGCCAAATGCTCGCGAGCTCGGTCGAGGCGAATACACCTTTACGCGGTGAGGGTAGGGGATTGCCCTCACCGCGCAAGATCCGCCTTGTGTAGAGGCCAAGCCAGCTCTGTCGCACAGTCGTGCCGCGCTCTACCAGGCGGTTCTCAGCAGTGCAAGCACGCAGCTCAGAGGCGATCCGCTCGCACACGGCTCTAGTCGGCCCGACGACGCGCAGGTCCGCGAAGAACAAAGGACGATGTTGTATGTCCAGGCCACCGATCAGCTCCTCGCGCTCCACCATTGAAGGATCCGCCGGCGGAAGGCTCAACTTCCGCTCGCGCGAGAGGTGCCGCTCGTGCCGCTTGTAGGAGCGCTTGGCATGACCCTCAAACAGCACAGGGGTTGGAGTCAAGGCAACTTGTATAAACGCCGGAGCTCCACACGCGGCCATTGTGGTTATGAGTTTGTTGACAGCCGGCGCGCGATCGTGCTCGAAGCGGTCCACCTGCTTTGCGCGCTTGGTGAAAAGGCCGTGCTTCTTGAGACGCAGCACGCATGGCGGGACCCCCGGGGCCCGTGTCATGCGCTCCAAACGGCAGTTGGGGTAGGCACTACGCAAGGCGGCCTCCACGAGCGATTCTGAGCCCGCGGGGCAGGTGAGCGAAAGCCAGGCGTCCCGGTCGCAGTGAACCTCAAGCCCAACGGACGGCTGGCCGACCAGCAGCCTGCGCCACCAGCGGCGCAAGAGCCGCTTGTGGAGCGCCTCGTACATGTCTACTAGTGCAGCCGCGGGCGGGTCGTCACCGCGGTATGGAACTACGCTCAGGCGAACATAGCGTCGTCGTCGGCGCGCGTGTACTCGGGCCACGCTCACCAGCAATGCACAAGAAGAGCTCACGAGCACGGCGACTACTAGGGCTGTGGTAGCCGCGAAAGAGAGTTGCGGGGAGACCATGAGGGGCAACTCCCTCTCCTCCGACGTTGCGGTCTCCATGGGACACTCGGCAGATAACGTTTCTGCATGAGGATCCACCGAGGCCAACGATGCGAGCGCCTTACTTGTATCCTGGCGACCGCTAAAGGTTCCGACCGCTAAAGTGGGCAGCCTCCGGGATGTGCCGACAGGCGCGGCTCATCTTGCCTCCATCTTTCGGGCACGGTAGACGATGTCTGCGGGGATGCGTCCTTGGGTGAGTCTGCCGTTGTGGACGCGGTCGTTGTTGTAGAAGCGCAGGTAGG
>DATMPT010000167.1:0-10206 GCA_035567355.1 Solirubrobacteraceae bacterium | reverse complement strand
CTCTCACACCGTGTCCGCGGTCACGAGGCGATGCTCACCGTCAAGGTGCCGGCGGCGGGGAACCTCAGTGCCGGCGGCAAGGACCTGTTGACGCGGCACACGCGTGTCGGCAAAGCCAAGAACGTGACGATCGCGGTGCCGTTGTCGCACGCCGGGCTGAGAGCGCTCGCACATCACAGGCTGGTGCTGAAGGTGCGTCTGGGCTTCGTGCCGAAGGCCAGGAAAGCCCCGAAGTCCTCGGCGTCGGTGACGGTCGTCTTCAAATAAAGCAGGCCGTTCTTCAAAAATCGTCGCATCGGCACGTTAGATTGGGAGGATGAGCATTGCCTCCACCGCCAATGGCGGCAGCGAGAACGCCGACCTCGCCCCCGTGCTCGCGGGGGTGCGGCGGCTTACGCTGCTCGCCGACGCCGCCGAGGACAGCGACACGGTCTTCGCGGCGTTGGCACGCGAGCTGATCGCGACGCTGGGCGCGGAGGAGGTTCACATCCATCGCCTCGCACCGGTCGGGGAGGAGGAGCTGGTAGTGGTCTACATGCTCGGTGGCGATGGGCGTCTCAGCTATCTGCAGCCACACGCCGAACGCCCGCCGGGCGTGAGCTGGGTGGCGAGCACCGGGCGTAGTTTTCTGGCCGTCGGCCCGCGCGAGCTAACCGCGAGCGTCCCGCGTCTGTCGATCACCGCGCCTCCCTCGAGCGGCGTCACCGGTTGTGCCCTGCTCTCGCCGCTATCGCTGGGCGGCCAGGTCGAGGCGGTGGTGGTGCTCGTGCGGCGCGAGTCCGAGCCTTATGACGAGCGCTCGATCGAAGAGGCCACCACGCTCGTGGATCAGGCGGCCACAGTGCTCGCGCTCGTACATGCGCGAGCCGAAGCGGGGACCGACTCGGTCGCCGGTTGCCTCAACCACCGGGCGATGCGCCGCCGCCTGCGCGAGGAGATCGGTCGTGCTGAGCGCGCAGGCGGGCGCCTGTCGTGCGTGATCGTAGATCTCGACGACTTCAAGCTCGTCAACGATCGCTATGGTCACCAGGCTGGCGACTCGATCCTGCGCCAGGTTGCCCAAGCCTTGATCGGCGAGTTCCGGGCGTTCGACCGGGTTGCGCGCTACGGCGGCGACGAGTTCGTCATGATCCTGCCCAACGCCGACATCGAGAGCGCGGTGGCCGCTGCTGGACGCGCGCTGGAGCGCATGCGCAAGGTCCCATTCCCGGACGGCTCGCGCGGCGTTTCGGCATCGATGGGCGTCGCCGAGTGGCAGGCCTCGATGACAGAGGATCAGCTGCTCGAGCTCTGTGACGCCGCGCTCCTGCGGGGCAAGCGCAACGGCAAGGGCAATGTCACTGGCGCTCTCGACGCGCCTGAAGGCCCGCGCCCGGCCGTTCGCTGACGCGGCCTGCTCTGCGAGACTGGGGGCGCAACGCAAACCCCGCGAGACCTTTCGGAGACCAGCATGACGGAGAACAGCTTTGGCGCTAGGCAAACGCTCGAGGTTTCGGGGCGCCGCTACGAGATATTCCGGCTGGACGCCCTGCAAGAGCGCTTCGGCGTGGTGCGCCTACCGTTCTCCTTGAAGGTGTTGCTCGAGAACCTCTTGCGCACCGAGGGCAATGGCTCGGTCGACGCGGCGGACATCGAGGCGCTAGCGAGCTGGGACGCCGAGGCGCAGCCATCGAAGGAGATCGCCTTCACGCCGGCCCGCGTCCTGATGCAGGACTTCACGGGCGTGCCGGCTGTCGTGGATCTCGCCGCGATGCGCGACGCGATGGCGGCGATGGGCGGCGATGCCGCCAAGATCAACCCGCTTGTGCCGGCGGAGCTTGTGATCGACCACTCTGTGCAGGTGGATGCCTTTGGCACGCGCGACGCCTTCAGGGTCAACGCCGAGCGTGAGTTCGAACGCAACCAGGAGCGATACGCATTCCTGCGCTGGGGCCAGGGTGCGTTCGACGACTTTGCCGTCGTCCCGCCGGACACGGGCATCGTCCACCAGGTCAACCTCGAGTACCTGGCCCGCGTCGTGTTCTCGAGTGAGAGGGCCGGCGGCGCGCCGCCCGGGGCAGGGGTTACGCCGAAGGGCGCCCCGCGCGCGCGGGGAGGGCAGCCGAATGGCGATGTCCCCATCCAGGCCTACCCCGACACGCTCGTAGGTACCGACTCGCACACGACGATGGTCAACGGCCTGGGCGTGCTCGGCTGGGGCGTCGGGGGAATCGAGGCCGAGGCGGCGATGCTGGGCCAGCCGATGCCGATGTTGATTCCCCAGGTGCTCGGCTTCAAGCTGCACGGCTCCCTGCCGGAGGGCGCCACCGCCACCGACCTCGTCTTGACCGTCACGGAGATGTTGCGCGAGCGCGGCGTGGTGGGCAAGTTCGTCGAGTTCTACGGCGCCGGCCTCGCCGGTCTGCCGATCGCCGACAGGGCCACGATCGGCAACATGTCGCCCGAGTTCGGCTCGACCTGTGCGATCTTCCCGATCGACGCGGAGACCCTGCGTTACCTCGAGCTCTCGGGGCGCCCGCCCGAACGGATCGAGCTGGTCGAGGCCTACGCGCGCGAGCAGGGCCTGTGGCACGACGAAGGCTCCGAGGAGCCCACCTATTCGGATCTCATCGAGCTCGACCTCGGCGAAGTCCTACCGAGTATCGCCGGGCCCAAGCGCCCGCAAGACCGCGTTTCGCTGACCGACGCCAAGCGTGCCTTCGGAGAAGCCCTGCAGGGACTCTTGCCCGAGTCCGACGGCGACGACGAGGCGCTGGGGGATACGTTCCCGGCCAGCGATCCGATCGCCTCGCAGGAGCCCTCCAACGGCGATGGCGCGCGTGTCTCGGGCGGCCGGGTCGCCGGCGTGGGCGCGATGGCCGCCGCGCGCGCGCATGGCACCGGAGGCGGGCGAGAGAGTGTTGCCGAAGGGGCTGCCCAGCGCGCGCGCGTAGGGGCGCCTGTTTCGTTGACGATGGCCGACGGGCGCGAGACGACGCTCGACCACGGCCACGTGGTCATCGCGGCGATCACGAGCTGCACGAACACCTCCAACCCGTCGGTCATGATCGGCGCCGGCATCCTCGCCCGCAATGCGCTCGCACGCGGCCTGCAGAGCAAGCCGTGGGTGAAGACCTCGCTTGCGCCCGGCTCGAAGGTCGTCACCGAGTATCTGGACAAGGCGGGCTTGACGGAGCCGCTCGAGCAGCTCGGGTTCGACCTCGTCGGCTATGGCTGCACTACCTGCATCGGCAACTCGGGACCTTTGCCGGAGGAGGTGTCAAAGGCGGTGAACGACGCCGACCTCGCGGTCGTGTCGGTGCTGTCGGGCAATCGTAACTTCGAGGGGCGCATCAACCCCGATGTGAAGATGAACTACCTTGCTTCGCCCCCCCTGGTCGTGGCCTATGCATTGGCCGGAACGATGGACATCGACATCGTGGATGACCCACTCGGCCGGGATGCCCAAGGAGGAGACATCTATCTGCGCGACATTTGGCCATCCGAGCAAGAGGTGGCGCAGACGATCGAGCAGGCGATCCACTCAGACATGTTCAGGGCCAGCTACGGCGAGGTATTCGCGGGCGATGAGCGCTGGAATTCATTGAATGTGCCCGCAGGAGACCGTTTCGCGTGGGCACCCGACTCCACATATGTGCGCTTGCCTCCCTACTTCGAGGGGATGCCAGCCCAGCCCGAGCCGCTGTCGGACATCGAGGGCGCGCGTGTGTTGGCCCTACTCGGGGATAGCGTCACCACCGACCACATCTCACCCGCCGGCTCGATCAAGCGCGACGGCCCAGCTGGCGCCTACCTGCAGGAGCACGGGGTGGCGCCACGCGACTTCAACTCCTATGGCTCGCGGCGCGGAAACCACGAGGTGATGATGCGGGGCACGTTCGCCAATATCCGCTTGCGCAACCAGCTGGCGCCTGGAACGGAGGGCGGTGTGACGGTTTATCTGGGCCCCCCTTCCCATTCATCCACCGGAGGTGGAGGTGGATCTCCGGCCGGGGGCCAAGAGATGTCCATCTACGACGCCGCGATGCGCTACGCCGAGGAGGGCGTCCCACTCGTGGTGATCGGCGGCAAGGAGTACGGTTCGGGCTCCTCGCGGGATTGGGCCGCCAAGGGCACGAAGCTGCTCGGCGTGCGCGCCGTGATCGCGGAGAGCTTCGAGCGCATCCATCGCTCCAACCTGATCGGGATGGGCGTTTTGCCTTTGCAGTTTCCAAGGGCAGAGTCGGCAAGATCGCTGGGCATCGACGGCCACGAGCAGTTCGGCGTGAGCGGGTTCGCGCGGCCGCTGAATGCGGGCGAACTGCCGAGGACGTGCACCGTGAGAGCAGGGGACGTTGAGTTCGAGGCGACCGTGCGCATCGACACCCCCAAGGAGGCCGACTACTTCCGCCACGGCGGCATTCTTCAGTACGTATTGCGACAACTGCTCGCGGCGTGAGCAGCGCTGAGGAGGATGCCATGAGCGGCTTCACGCAGACGCTGCGCGAGCTCTTGGCCGCACGCGGCCCCTCGGGTTATGAGGCTGCGCCGGCGTCCGTGTGGAGGGCGGCGGCGCAGGCATTCGGGGCGCAAGTGCAGACAGATGTGGTGGGGACTCCCTCGGCGAGGGTGCCCCCGCGCGCACGTACGCGCGCGCGAGGGGCGGCCCCCGCGGACGCACACAAGACACCCGAGGACGCACCCAAGAGCGCCCGGCTCGCACCCGAGGATGCCGGTGCCCTCGCCGAGGGCACCAGGCCCGCGACCGAGACCGGCGCCGCGGCACACGGGACTCGGCGCCTGATCGTAATGGGCCACATCGACGAGATCGGCCTGATCGTGACCCACGTCGACGACGAGGGCTACCTGTGGTTCAGGGAGGTGGGTGGCTGGGACGCGCAGATCCTGGTCGGCCAGCGCGTCGTGATCGCGACCCGCAACGGCGGGATCGCGGGGGTCATCGGCAAGAAGCCGATCCACCTGTTGCGCGAGGAGGAGCGCAAGAAGGTGGCAGAGGTGCGCGAGCTGCACATCGACGTGGGCGCCAAGGATGGCACCCAAGCGCACGAGCTGGTGCGGGTGGGCGACGTGGCGGTGATCGGCGGCGAGCCTGTCGAGCTGCCCAACGGAAGGATCGCCTCGCGGGCGCTCGATAACCGGCTCGGCTCGTTCGTGGCGCTGGAGGCCGCGCGCCTGGTGGCGGAGGCGGGCGGGGCGAGTGACTGGGAGGTTGTGGCGGTGGCCGCCGCCCAGGAGGAGACGACCTTCGGCGGCTCGCGCACGAGCGCCTTCTCCTTGGAGCCGGATGCGGCGATCGTGGTGGATGTTACGCATGCCACCGACGCGCCCGGGATCGATGTCAAGGAGTCGGGCAAGCACGAGCTCGGCTCAGGCCCTGTGTTGAGCAGGGGCTCCACGCTCAACCCGGCCCTCTCGGAGCTGCTCTATGAGACCGCCGAACGCGAGAAGATCGCGTTTACCGTTGAGGCGATCGGGCGCAACACCGGCACCGACGCCGACGCCGTGCACCTCAGCCGCGGTGGTGTGCCCACCGCGCTCGTGTCGATCCCCCTGCGCTACATGCACTCGCCGGTGGAGCTGGTGCAGCTGGACGACGTGCACGCGGCCGCGGCCTTGATCGCCGCGGCCGCGCTCAGGCTCGACGCCGAGACGACGTTCGCGCGCTGAGGCACCTCATGGACCCCCGGGCAAGGGGTTCCACTTCCCTCCCAAGCCACATGTCCGTGTGGGCCCCGGGGCCGGGCATGGATGAGGAGGCTAGTTACTCGTGCCGTCGAGGGCGGACAGAGGAGGGTTCGCGCCCTCCAGCTCGGTCATCGGGTTGATCTCATAGGCCGTACCCGGGGCGGCACCGAGCGCGAGCATGCGCAGGCCCTCGGGACCCGAGAACACCTTGCGCTTGGGAGCGGGGCCAACGCGGACGAACAGGTCGGGCTCGAGGTCCACGCGCTCGCCGTCGATCTCGATCCAGCCGGAGCCTTTGAGCGCGAGGAAGACCTCCTCCTGGCCGCTCTCGGCGTGATCGTGCAGGGGATAGTCCTCGTAGTTGGGTGGCATCTGGATTACCTGCATTCCAAAGGAGGTGACGCCAAGCTCGGCCCGAGCCTTGACGAAGCCGCCGCTGAAGGCTGCCTCCATGTCTTTGATGCGCTTGGCCGTGTAGTCGCTCATGTGCTGCTCCTGTCTCGATGGGATGGTTTCTCTGGGTGCATTCTCTGTTGAGGGCCTATGAAGAGGGTTTGTCTGGATTGGGAGAGGAGGTTCGTACCCGCATCAGTTGGCGTCCTGCTCATCGGCGAGCCCTGCGGGCTGCAGGACGGGCTTGTCGGTCGGCATGATGATCCCGAGCTGACGCGACTGGGCAAGGACGGTGCCGTCGGCGGCCCAGATCACACCGTCCTCCTCGAACAGCCCGTCGTGGAGTAGGCGCGTGTCGAACACGCTCAGGCAGAGTGCGGCCGGGTCGCAGTCGCACTCGGAGATCGCTTGGCGAAAGTGGATCGTGAGGTCGATCGTGGGGCTGATCGCCGGGGAATCGAGCGCGATGAACGACGGTGGGAACCACGCGTCGCAGAACAAGGCGAGCGACAGCGCGTCGACCGGACGCTCCTCGGGCAATCCGATCCAGCCGCCGATCCGCATCGGCGCGCCGCTGCCGGCGAAGGGGATCGCGCCTACGCGCGGCTGCATCACCAGATGGCGCGTGAACTCGGGTGCGCCCCTGAAGAGCTTGGGCGTGGAGCGCCGCTCCTGCTCCGGCGGCCCAAGCTCGGGCATCGGCAGTTCGTTGGCGCCCGGCGCCTGCCACGGCACCGAGAAGGCGGCGAGCGCCAAGGCAGTCGTGCGGCCCGTCTGCTCCATGCGCGCCGAGAGCGTGCTGAGCGAGCGCCCCTCGCGCTCCACAGTGGTGTGTATCTCGATCGGCCCGGGCTCCGGTGCTCGGGTGTAGTGGATCGTCAGCGAGCGCGGGGTGCGCCCAGGATCGTCCACGGTGGCGGTGAGCGCACGCAGCAACATCGCCGCCAGATAGCCGCCGTGCGGGCCGCGCCCGGCGCGCCAGCCGGTGGCAATGTTGGCGGCGAACAGCGCCTCGTTGTCAGCTTGCGTACCGTTCTCAGGCGCATGCTGGATGCGCCTGATGGCGGTGTCGCGGTCAAACACCGTGTTCATGCACGGCGAGCATATCGGGCAGGCGCGGAACTGGCTGTCTAGCCAGTCATGCGAGTGTGCCGGGTGCTTGGGTCCGCTCGATCTTTGGTTGCCCTGTCGGCCGTCAGTCTTTGGCAGCTTGGTCGTTGGTGGGGCGCGGTCGCTCAGCTGCGCACGAGCCGCTTGTAGCTGATTCGGTGCGGCCGGTCGGCGGCGGCCCCCAAGCGCTCGCGGCGCGCTTCCTCGTAGGTCTCGAAGTTGCCCTCGAACCATGTCACCTGAGAATCTCCCTCGAAGGCGAGCACGTGGGTTGCGATCCGGTCCAGGAACCAGCGATCGTGGGAGATCACGACGGCGCAGCCCGGGAAGGCAAGCAAGGCTTCCTCGAGCGCGCGCAAGGTGTCCACATCGAGATCGTTGGTGGGCTCGTCGAGCAGCAGGAGGTTGCCGCCGGAGCGCAACAGCTTGGCCAGGTGCACCCGGTTGCGCTCGCCGCCGGAGAGCTTGCCGATGCGCTTCTGCTGGTCGGAGCCCTTGAAGTTGAAGCCGGCCGTGTACTGGCGCGAGTTGACAACACGCTCCCCCACCTTGAGGTGGTCGAGGCCGTCGGAGATCTCCTCCCACACGGTCTTGTTTGGGTCCAAGGCATCACGCGACTGGTCAACGTAGGCGAGCTGTACGGTGTCGCCCAGCTCCAATGTGCCCTCCTCAGGTGACTCCTCGCCGACGATCATCCTGAACAAGGTCGTCTTGCCAGCGCCGTTGGGGCCGATCACGCCGACGATGCCGGCGCGGGGTAGATCGAATGAGAGCTCGTCGATCAAGAGGCGCTCGCCGAAGCCCTTGCGCAGGCCGTCGGCCACAAGCACCTTGGCTCCCAGGCGCGGGCCTGGGGGGATGTGGATCTGGACCTCATCGAGCTTGACGTTGCGCTCCTCGGCGACCAGCTCCTCGTAGCGAGCCAAGCGCGCCTTGGACTTGGTGCGCCGGCCCTTGGGATTGGTGCGCACCCACTCGAGCTCCGCGGCGATCGTGCGCTCGCGGCCCTTTTCCGAGCGCTCTTCCTGGGCCAGGCGCTTCTGCTTCTGCTCCAGCCAGGAGGAGTAGTTGCCCTCGTAGGGGATGCCCTTGCCGCGGTCGAGCTCGAGGATCCAGCCGGCCACGTTGTCCAGGAAGTAACGATCGTGGGTGACCGCCACGATCGCGCCCTTGTACTCGGAGAGGTGGCGCTCCAGCCAGTCGACGGACTCGGCGTCGAGGTGGTTGGTGGGCTCGTCGAGCAGAAGCAGGTCGGGTGCGCTGAGCAGTAGCCGGCAGAGCGCCACCCGCCGGCGCTCGCCACCCGAGAGCGCGCTCACCTCGGCATCTGGCGGGGGCAAGCGCAAGGCATCCATTGCGTACTCCAGCTGTGTATCCAGATTCCACGCGTCGGCTGCTTCGATCTTTGCTTGGATGGCGCCGAACTCCTCCGCCGTCTCATCGGAGTAGTTGGCGGCCAGCTCGTTGAAACGGTCGAGCAGCGCGCGCGTTGGCGCTATCGCCTCTTCCACGTTTCCCTTTACGTCCTTTGACTCATCCAAGTGGGGCTCCTGCTCGAGCATCCCCACGCTTGCGCCCGGCGCGAGCATCGCTTCGCCGCGATAGTCCTGGTCTACCCCAGCCATGATGCGCAACAGGGTCGACTTGCCTGCGCCGTTGTAGCCGAGCACGCCGATCTTCGCCCCCGGGTAGAAGGCGAGCGTGATGTCGTTGAGCACAGTCTTCTCGGGCGGGTGCAGCTTGGACAGGCGGTGCATCGTGAAGATGTATTGCGAGGACATTCCCCCGCAGGATAGGCGGTCGCTAACGTGTTGGAGTCATGCCCGGAGCGATCCTCGACATCGAGCAGCAGATGCTCCTCCTGGAGATCGAGTCGCCGTTCGACAAGCGCGACGTGCAGCTTGCCCGGCGACGGATGGCCAAGCGCTGGCACCCCGACATCGCGCCGGCCGGCAAGCAGTTCGAGCACGAGCGCCATCTGAAGGCGATCAACGAGGCCGCCGACCACCTGATGCGCCTGGCAGAAACCTCGCGTGGAGGCAAGGTCTCGCGCAACGCCGTCAAGGTCAGCGCCGCCGCGGCGCGCCAGGCGCGCGAGGAGGCCGGCAGGCGCGCCTATGAAGCCGAGCAGCGCGCGCGCGAGCACGCCGCCGACCGCGCGCGCAACGATCCGTTCGGCAGTAGGGTCCCCGACCACTCGGTTGTGCACCGTTATGCGCGCTGCCAGTCCTATCCCGAGTGGGGCGTGGGCACGGTGGAAGGTATCTACTTCACCGGCGATTCTTCTGAGGACCAAGACGTTCAGCAATGGGCGCGCGTGAAGTTTTCTCACGGCATGCGAACGGTGCCGGCTGGCAGCATGAAGTTCGTGGATTTCTCCAAGCCCGACCCTGCCGAGGAGCGCGTCGAGCGCTTTATGACGGCTGCACAGCGGGCGATGGCCGAAGGCGAGTACGTATTGGCGGCGCAGCGGCTCGTCTATGCGCGCGACGCCGAGCCACGCAACGTGGGTGTGCTGCGCTTGATGACGCTCGCCTTCTGGCAGGCGGGCAACCTAGAGGCGGCGGCACGCTCGGTCCGCGACTGGGCTCGCGTGGACGGCGCTCGTCCTGCACCACATCGTTTCGCGGCGCGCATCTACGAGGACATTGGCGCGATTGACCTGGCCGCGGAGGCCGCCCAGAGAGCGGCCGAGCGTGGCCCGACGGACGTGGGGGCATGGGAGCGCCTGGGGCGGTTGAGGCTGAGCCTGCTCGACCGAGAGGGCTCATTGCAGGCATTCGATCAAGCACTCAAGCTGGGCGCCAATGGTGAGGTACACAATCTGGTCGCACAGGCGCTCGCGCTCGAGCCGCGCATGAGCCAGACGGCCTAAGCTGGGCAGCCTCCGGGATGTGCCGACAGGCGCGGCTCATCTTGCCTCCATCTTTCGGGCACGGTAGACGATGTCTGCGGGGATGCGTCCTTGGGTGAGTCTGCCGTTGTGGACGCGGTCGTTGTTGTAGAAGCGCAGGTAGG
>DATMPT010000166.1:0-3998 GCA_035567355.1 Solirubrobacteraceae bacterium | reverse complement strand
AGGCGCTTCTCAAAGCGGCGCTCCTGCTCCTCGTCTGAGACCGACAGCCAATACTTGACGAGCGTGATCCCTTCGTTCTGCAGCGATTGCTCAAACTGCGGGCAGAAGCGCAGGAACTCCTCATACTCCTCCGGGGTGCAGTAGCCCATCACGTGCTCGACGCCCGCCCGGTTGTACCAGCTGCGATTGAACAGCGCGATCTCTCCAGCGGGCGGCAGATGGGCGGCGTAGCGCTGGAAGTACCACTGCGTGCGCTCGCGCTCGTCGGGAGCGGGCAGTGCCACGATGCGACAGGCGCGTGGGTTCAGGTAGGCCGTGATGCGCTTGATCGCGCCATCCTTGCCGGCGGTGTCGCGTCCCTCGAAGAGGACCACCAGCCGACGCCGCTGGGCGACTATCCACTCCTGCATGTAGACGAGCTCGGTCTGCAGGCGCACCAGCTCCTTCTCGTACTGCTTGGGGCTCAACCGTTGTGGAGCTGACACCGGTGACATCCTCGCACTTCTGGCTTGGCACTCAGGTCGATGTGCTGGTCGTGGTACGCCCTCGAGATGTCCCGTCAGGTCAGGCGTGTGCTCGCAACCACCGCGTGTGTCTCACCGTGGCTTTTGATAGTCGCTTTGGCGCTCGACTAACAGGGCGAAGGTAGGGCATGCCTGCGCGGCTCTCCGGGCGTGGTCGAGTAGCGCTCGTGGGATTGGCTTCTCGTCAAGGATTGGGTAGCCCCAGTCGTCGAGGGTGATGCGCTCGGGCAGCAGCTCGGCGCACATGCCGTGTGCCTCACAGGCAATCGGGTTGACACGCAGCCGATGGCTCATCCCACCAGCGCCGCCGCGGGTCGTGGCGTGGCGGGCAACGGCAACTCCCGTGCGCCAGCGCAGGCGTCGCACGGCCCGTGCCGGGCGTGGTCCGCGAACTCGGCGGCGAACACCTCGATGGCGCTCAGGATGAAACGGATGGCTCCGTCGGGATGGCCGCACGCGCCGCGGCGTCGCGCGAGCGAGGCGAGCCGTGCGATGCGCTGCTTGGCATCGCGGCGCGCGGTGCCGGCGGCGACCTCTTCGAGGGACGTGGCGATCGCGTCGAGGCCGTGGACGCAGGGTCCGCACTGGCCCGCGCTCTGCTCCGCCAGCCAGCGCGTCACCGTGACCGTCTCAGCGACGCCGCATGCGTCCTCTGAGAGCAGCGCGATCACCCCGGCTCCCAGTGAGGCTCCATACGGTTTAAGGTGCTCGTCGCGGAGCGCCAGGTTGGGCAGCTGGTTGGCGTCGATCCACGCGCCCGCGTAGCCGCCGAACAGTCCTGCGCGCAGCGGCGCGGTGGCACCTCCGGCGGCGTGCAGGAGCGAGGACAGCGACGCTCCGTGCTCGATCTCATAGACCCCGGGGTAGACGAGCGGCCCAGAGAGCGTGATCAGTGTGGAGCCTGGCTGGGCTGTCGTCCCGAGCTCGCGGAACCAGCGCGCGCCGTGACGCGCGATCAGAGCGAGGTGCGCGAGCGTCTCTGCGTTGTTGACGAGCGTCGGGCGTCGTCGCACGCCTCGCTCGAAGGGCAAAGGAGGTGTGAACGTCGGCAGCGCCGGACCACCGTTGAGGTGGTTGACGAGCGCTGACTCCTGTCCGGTCACGTAGCGCTCGGGTACGGTCCGCGGTTCAATGCTCGGCAGGCCAGCGCTTGCGTGCTGGCGTTCGGCGAGCGCGATTTTCACGCTCTGGAGGCTTGCCGTCGAGGACTCTGGGATGCACACGATGACCTGATCGGCTCCGAGTGCCTGGGCGGCCAGTACGCCACCGTCGAGCACGAGGTGCGCCAGCCCGGTGAGCAGGGTGTGATCCTTGCTGCTCGCGGGCTCGCCCTCGGCCGCGTTGACGACGACGATCGGACGCCCACGCGCGTGGGCCACGCCGCGCATCTTGACCGCCGTTGGGAAGGCGGCGCCGCCGCGTCCGTGCAGCCCCGCTTGCTCGATCTCTTCGATCAGCGCCCCGGCGCCACGCCGTGCTCGGCGACTGCGCGCAAGTGGCGGCTCGCCGTGAACCGAGAGGTGTTCGGCGAGGCTCATCGCGCCGTGAGCGGGGATGGCGTTGAGCAGTCGTGGCAGGCCCACGGGAGCCTCTCGCTCCCCGGTCATCGTTTTTCCCCGCTCGAGCTTGAATGCGAGGTGTGGCCGAGCAGCGAGGCTGGGGTTCCCGACCGTCGTGCCCAGTTGGCCGCCAGCGGGCCGCTGGGGAGCCAGAGCGCCAGGAACAGCGAGAACAGGCCGAGCGTCCCGACCGCGCCGGCGCGTAGGCGGGCATCTCCTGGCCAGCCCGCGGCGGCCCTCGCGAGCACGGCGACCAGTACCGCGGCCAGACAGGCGATGCTCAGGCTCAACAGCCAGGTTGACTTGACGTCGCTGCCGGTGCCGAGTCCGTGTAGCAGCGCGATGGGCCAGCAGGCGTAGGCGAGCCAGTGCGTGGCCCTCCACGTCGAATACCCCATGCGCCGGCGCATAAGGCTGGTGAGAGTGATCGCGAGCATCAGGTCGAGCGCGAGGGCTCCGAGCCCGAGCCAGAAAGGCCGGTAGGAGCCTATGAACGGAACGAGCGAGTCGAGCAGGGAGATGTGCGCGAAGCTGTCCAAAACAGAGGTCAGGACATGCACGATCAGGAACAGCACCGCGAGCAGTGAGACGTTGCGGTGCAGGGAGTCCACCACGAATCGCGGCCAGTTCTTGCTGCTCAGGCGCTGTACGTCGGCGACGCCGAGCGCCACTGTGATCGTCAGCAGGATCAGCGTGACCGCTCCGGTGGAGCGCGTCAGATACCAGTAGGCGCTCGGCCCGCTCGCCGCGAGGATCACCGCGGCGTGTCCTTTTTGGGGCGCGGCCCGGCGGGTGCTGGCCATCCGGCGATCTCGTAGACCGCACCGTCGTGTGTAACCAGGCGCGCCGGGAGATCAAGGCTCGCCAACCAGTGGACCACCTCCTCTCCACGGATCATGGCTGCGGTGGCGGCGATGTTGGCGTCGGTGCAGTTGCCGGCCGCCACGCTGGCGGTTCGCCACGGACCTCGAGCCGGAACGCCCGTGGCTGGGTCGATGATGTGGTGCATCTCCTCTCCGTCCCTGCTCCAGCGCCGGGTCGTCACGCTCGAGGTGGCCAACCCGCCGGAGAGGACCGAGATCGTCTGTCCGGGCGCGTCGGGTCCGCAGCGGTGATCGTCGGTGACGTGAATGCGCCAGCCACCAGGCGGGGGCTCACCGGCCGTAGCGACATCGCCGCCAAGGCTCACCAGGACACCACACTCCAGCTCGACGTGGACCGCCTCGGCGATGCGATCAGCGACCCACGCCTTGGCGGTCGCTCCCAGGTCGAGCGCCAGGCCCGGGGGCACGCGCACAAGACGGCGCTCGGGGTCGACCTCGACGGTCCCCCAACCCCGCTGGGTATGGGCGGTCACCGTCGGGTGGGTCACCCGAGACTCGTGCTGCCCAGTGGCCTGCGATGCCGCGATCAGCTTCCAGTCGCGGTCGTATCCTGCGAGCACCAGCGCGCGACCGAGCGTCGGGTCGACATCGCCGTTGGTCTGCTCTGCGGCGCGCAGCGCCACCTGTAGGGCTTCGATCAACAGAGCATCGACCTCGACGATCCGCCCGGCTTGGGCATTGACCCGTGAGAGCTCGGAGTCCGAACGGAAGCGGCTGCAGGTACGGTCGATGGCCTCCAGCTCACATTCGGCCAGCTCGCGTGCTCTTACGGCATCGGAGTCTTCGGCGAGCCGCAGCACGACGGTCGTGCCCAGGGCCTCCCAGCTGTGGGGCTCGCGCACCCTCGGGAGGGCGGCAGCAGACATATCAGGAGCCGCCCGAGACAACGGGAGGGCTTTCGGGAGCCGGCGCTTCAGGCGCGGAAGCGCTTTCGTGTGAGACCGGCGCTTCGGGCGCGGGGGTCGCTTCGCGTGTGGACGGTGAAGGTTCGGACGGCGGCGTGCTCGCTTCTGGTGCTGATGAGCTCGGTG
>DATMPT010000165.1:0-3834 GCA_035567355.1 Solirubrobacteraceae bacterium | reverse complement strand
GGTGGACGACACCGTCCGATGCCCATGGCATCACGCCTGCTTCAGTTTGCGCACGGGCGAGGTGTTGCACGCGCCGGCGCTGAGCGATGTCGCGTGCTGGTCGGTCGAGCAGCGCGATGGAAAGATCGTCGTGGGGCAGGTTCGGCCGGCACCAAAGAAATCCACGCCCGCCGCGGGCGCGGCACCGAGCGAGATCGTTATCGTCGGAGGCGGAGCCGCCGGCTTCGCCGCCGCCAATCGCCTGCGCCGCGAGGAGTACAAAGGCCGCATCGTCATGCTGAGCAGCGACGAGGCGCCGCCCGTCGATCGACCGAACCTGTCGAAGGATTATCTTGACGGCAACGCGCCGGAGGACTGGGTCCCGCTGCGCCCCGCGAGCTACTACCAGGAGACCGGCATCGAGCTCAGGACCAAGGCGACCGTGGCCCGGATCGATGCACGGGCGCGCGAGGTCCTGCTCGCGGACGGGAGCCGGCAGCGCTACGACCGGTTGTTGCTGGCGACGGGCGCGGAGCCGGTGCGGCTCTCGATCCCCGGCGCCGATCAGCCGCACGTGCACACGCTGCGCTCGCTCGCGGATGCCCGGGCGATCATCGCGCAAGCCAACAAGGCTCGCCGCGCGGTCGTCTTGGGTGCGAGCTTCATCGGGCTCGAGGTCGCGGCATCGCTCGTCGCCCGCAAGATCGAGGTCCATGTCGTGGCCCCGGACAAGGTGCCGATGGCGCGTGTCTTGGGGCCTGAGCTGGGCAGTTTCGTGCGCTCGCTTCACGGGGAGCATGGCGTGGTCTTCCATCTCGGGGACACCGCGAGCGCGATCGAGGGCAAGCAGGTCCGGCTGACATCGGGCGGCACGCTCGAGGCGGATCTGGTCGTGGCGGGCATCGGGGTGCGTCCACGGACCAGCCTCGCCGAAGCCGCGGGTCTCAAACTCGATCGCGGGATCGTCGTCGATGCCCATCTCGAGACCGGCGCGCCCGGTGTCTTCGCGGCAGGCGATATCGCGCGCTGGCCCGACCCGCACAGCGGCGCCAACATTCGCGTCGAGCATTGGGTCGTCGCCGAGCGCCAGGGCGACACCGCCGCGCTCAACATGCTGGGACACCGCGAGGCGTTCGCGGCCGTGCCGTTCTTCTGGAGCCAGCACTACGACGTGCAGATCAACTATGTCGGCCACGCCGAGGCGTGGGACGAACTCGCGATCGAGGGCGACATCGCGGCGCGCGATTGCCTGGTTCGCTATCGCCGCAACGGCCGCGTGCTGGCCGTGGCCTCGATCTTCCGCGACCTCGAGAGCCTCAAGGCCGAGCTGGCGATGGAGCGGACGTAAGTCCCCAGAGCGTGATCAAATGAAGCTGACGTGGCCGTCGCTTCGCCCCTCCCCCCTTGAGGGGGAGGGGTTTCGAGTGTGACGCGCGCAACGACTGAGGGGCGTTGGTGATGGCGCAAAGAAAAGCGCCTCATCCTGAGCCACGTGCCGCAGGGGCGTGAGTCGCGCCTCATCCTGAGCCACGATGCGAAGCATCGTGAGTCGAAGGACGCACGAAGTCATCCAGCGCGGCTCAACGCTTCTCGTACGGATGGAAGATGTGGTCCTTCGCCTTCACGGCCACATGGCACGTGTGTCCGCAGTCCGAGGGACTGGGATCGGCCGTGAACTTGTCGGATGCGGCTTCGTAGTTGAACAGCGCGTATCCCCATCCGCCGCTTTTCGGAAATCTCTTGCTGTCCTTTTCGATGACAAAAGCCTGCGAAAAGACGTCGGGCACATCCACGGCGAAGGTGGCCTCCGTGCTCTTCTTCGGTTTCCACTGGAGCTTCACGATCTTGGAGCCCTCCGGGAAAGACTGGCCGTTGCCGGGAATGCCGGCCTTGTATGCCTTGATCATGGTCGGATTGGCGACGATCACCTTGAGCACTTCATCGGTCCGGGCCGAAGAGACCACCGCCCAGTCCTCGTATCCCCGGAAGTCGGAGAACGCGATTCCGCTCGGCGATTTCAGCGAGTACTTGTCCTGCGCGTAAACAACCGTGCCGCCCAGGACGGCGAGCACTGCCGTGGCGATCGCAATCGTGAGCTTGCTGTTGCGCTTCATGGCTGATCCTTACTTGGTCGTCGCTGCGGATCATGCTCTCCTCGATGGCGCAAAGAAAAGCGCCTCATCCTGCACGCTCGCAACGCCGGTGGGGTTGCGGGACCCGGTTGAAGCAACCCTCTCCGCCCGCCCTTGCGGGGGGAGAGGGTGCGACCCTGAGCTTGTCGAAGGGGAGCGGGTGAGGTGGGTGTCGATGGCGGACACGACCGTGCCGCGCAAGCACACCTCACCCTCCCCGCGCTGACGCGCCGGGTCCCTCCACCGAGAGCCCCGACTTTATCTCGGCGACTGCCATGAGAGACAGAAAGTTTCCTATTTCACCGGCAGCATGAGGTGTTCATAGGGGGTCCCCGACCACATCACATACGGCTTGCTCGGATCAGGATTAGCATCGTGCGGATAGCCAGCCAGCATCTTTGCACCTGAGCCGACGATCATGACGTGCGGACCAGTCTTGACCCAATTGTTACCGGCCTTCGCTTCGGTGGCGTAAGGGTCTGTGTTGCTCGCTCCGTTGTCGCCTCGCAGCATGTACATGAAACCGACCTGGTTGGCTGGCGGTTCCTTCTTCTGCATCCAAGCCGTCGCCCATGACATCGCGTTCTTGTCGCCGCACATGGGGTCAGGAGCTTTGGGATTTCCCTGCCCCGGCATGCACGTCCATTCTCCTTTGCCTGGTCGCACGACGCGCACAGTACCGTCGGCACCGATGTCGATGACGGTGGCGTCTTTGGCGATGGCCTTGGGGGCCGCGGAGAGCGACACCTTAATGATCTCGGGGTCGCTCATATGATGAGATGCGTGTTGCCCATAGGCAGTGGTGGCCACGCCCAGCAAGGCCGCGACCGAATACAAAAAGATTTTCATGATAGTTCTCCCCATCGAGCGGAGAGCCATCGCTCGTTCAAGGTCTTTCGTTGCCGGGCCGTTGGCTCGCGACGGCGATGAAAACCTAAGGCGAGCCCACGCCTTCTGGCAAGAGGCGGGTCATGAGCGGCCGTCGCGTGAGCTCAAGCCAAATGTGCTCTGCCAAAAGTGTCAACTCCTGGCGCAGTCCCTATACCCCCGCTTCGCTCGGAGAGACTTCTGCAAGCGCTTCGACGAGATTACCCGCTTGCTTCCGACGGTCTTGTGTTGAGTCGATCTGAACAGGTCGCGTGCAAGATGGCGCACGGCAGACCTCGACGACGAGAAGAACATGAGACCCGTCAAAGAGCGTCCGCGCGAAAGGCGCGGGCGCGCGCATGATCGATTCGGCTTCCCCGGCGACCCCACGGTTTTGCAGGAGGGCGGGAGCCCTGGCGTACCTCGACGACTGAAGCCAAACTTTGCGTGGTGGGCCAAAGGCTTAAGCCCAGTTGGCTTTCTCAAAATCCACTCGGAAAGGCCGGAAATCACCCGCGAATGGCCGAAATATGGGCCGCGGGCGCGGCGCAAGCCAGCGCGCGTGGGTTCCTCGCCCCTCGGCCGATCAGCCGCCCGCTGCCTGCCTCCGGTGCGCCTCCACGAAGGCGGCCATACTCGGGAATTCGAGGTCGGGCGTGGCGTCGCCTTTGGGGAGCACGGTGGCGCCGGCGCCGGGGCGGCCTTTGCGGCGGTTGATCCAGGCGGTCTTGAGGCCGAGCGATTTCGCGGGCGCGACGTCGTGAAACAGGCTTTGCGCGGTGTGCAGGATCTGCTCCTTGCGAAGACCCCGTTTCTCGAGCTCGGCAAGGAGGTGACGGAAGTTGCGGAGGTCGGG
>DATMPT010000164.1:0-9085 GCA_035567355.1 Solirubrobacteraceae bacterium | reverse complement strand
CAACCCTCGCATGGAGTGGCGTCCTGCGTCAGGAAGCAGATCAACTCGCCCGAAGTACGCTCGGCGCCGAGGTTGCGGGTCTTGCCGTGAGCGAACTCGGTTGGCTCGATCTCGAGCACCTCGACGCCGGCGGCGCGCGCGATCTCGCGCGAGCGGTCGCGCGAGCCGGAGTCGATCACGAGTGTCTCCGAGGGCCCCTCGCGGGCGAGTGCCTCGAGTAGCTCCCGCAGATAACGCTCCCCGTCCTTGACGGGGATCACCACGGAGACGCTCGTCACGGGCCCAAGAGCCGGCGCTTGAGTCGCCTGATCCGCCAGAACACGGCCCTCGCCGCGCGTAGGACCAAGCGCGCCTCGTTGGCGCCGGGGCGTTCCATGAGCTTGTTTAGGTCCAGGTGCAGGCGGTCGAGCCAGTAGGCGCGCTCCTGCCAGTAGGCCACGGCCGCGTTGGTCCTTGCTTGGGTCTCCACGAGCTCCGCTTCGAGGGCCTCGATGCGCGCGCGCAGACGCTCGTTCTCGCTCTCCAGCTCCCGGTTGTCCATCTCGAGCGCTCCCATCTACAGATTCTCGGCTATGCGCGCCGCCGCCCGGTTGAATACCGCAAAGCCGATGGCGAAGATCGCCACCACGATCGCCAAGGCCCCAACCAGGGAGCTCCAGCTGCCGAGCACCGCGCCGGCGCTCGGCGTGGCGTTTGTGATCATCGCGTGGCGAAACTGCTGGAAGATCACGGCGAGCGGGTTGAGCATGTAGACGTGGAGCATGGTTGGGCTGAGTCTTAGGATCACCGTCTGAATCGAGATGATCACGGGGGAGGCGTAGAAGAGGATCTGGGAGAGCACTTCCCAGATCGGCTGGATGTCGCGGAAGTGCACGAACATCGCCGAGAGCAGCATCGCCATGCCGGTCGCGAACACGATCAGGGCCGCGATGATCAAAGGCAGCTCGAGCCAGCTGAGCATCGGGTGCACGCCCGCGCTGAGGGCAAAGACGGCGACGACGATCAGGTTCAGGCCGAGGTTGAACAGTGCCAAGAGGACGACGGAGAGCGGTATCACAAGCCGCGGGAAGTGGATCTTGCGCACGAGGTTCTCGCGGTCCACGACGCTGCGCACCGCGCCGGTGGTCGCTTCGGCAAAGAAGGTGAACAGCACGATCGAGCCGAGCAGCTGGGCGCCGTAGAATTTTTCGCCGGGGTCCTTCTGGCTGTTGACGTGGCCAACCTTCGTGAAGAACACCCACAGCACCCCGAACAGGAGCAAGGGGCGGACCAGCGTCCACACGTAACCCAGGACCGAGCCGTAGAAGCGCAGCTTGAATTCGGTGCGCGCGAGCGTGAAGGTGAGCGACCAGAAGCGGTGCAGGTCGCTGCCCAGGGCGGAGGGCCCGTGTACGCGGTGGCTCGAGGGCGCCAGCCGCGGCACGGGCAGGCGTACGCCAGAGCTCGTGCTCATGCCCGCTCGATCTTGACGTGTACGGGCAGCTCGAGGATGCCACCACTGGTCGTGCCGTGGACGACCACCGAGGTCATGTCTTCGACGAGCGCGAGGGTGCGCTCGCCGGTGCCCTCGCGCGCGACCGAGGGCGTCAGCAGGTAGCGGCTGGGGGTCAGCCAGTTCGGGATCGCGAAGCTCGCGAGCACGCTCTCGCCCGCTTTGAATGAGCCGCTGGAGGCGGCGTGCTGGTCTGAGCGTGCGACCACGATCGTATGACCCAGCTCGGTGCGCAAAGTCGCGGCGAACACAGGGTTCTCTACGTCCTCGCCGAAGCGGACCTCAAAGCACATGCTGAGCGCGTCCTCCTGGCTTGCGCTGGTCACGCGCTCGCCGGTGGTGCTGGCAAACCAGGCATCGGCGATGGAGGTGCCCGACTCGGCCTGGGCCACGGTGGGGGCCTCGTGTGGGAGCTGGCCGAAGTTGAGCTTGTGGTAGGCGCGCCCGATCGTGCGGGGATCGCCGATCTGGACCATGTCCCCGCGCTCCATCAGCATCGCGCGGTTGCAGAAGCGCTCGACCGAGTACATGTCGTGGGAGACGAACACGATCGTCTTGCCTTCGCGCTTGAGGCGGAAGAACTGCTCGAAGCACTTCTGCTGGAAGGCGGCGTCGCCGACGGCCAGGACCTCGTCGATCAGGAGGATCTCGGCGTCGACCTGGATCGCGGTGGCGAAGGCCAGGCGCACGAGCATCCCCGAGGAGTAGTTCTTGAGCTTGAGGTCCACGAACTCCTCGAGCTCGGCAAAGGCGATCACCTCGTCAAAGCGCGCTCGGGCCTGGCGGCGGGAGATGCCGAGCATGATCGCGTTGATGAGGACGTTGTCGCGTGCGGTGAGGTCCATGTTGAAGCCGACCCCGAGCTCGATGAAGGGCGAGAGCCGCCCGGCGATCGAGATGCGGCCCTGATCGACGCCGTAGATGCCGGCGATGCACTTCAAGAGCGTGCTCTTACCCGAGCCGTTGCGCCCGACGATGCCGAAGAACTCGCCTTGGGCGATCTGCAGGGAGATGTCCTTGACGGCGTGCAATTCGTCGTAGTCGGTGGAGCGCATCGGATGCAGGACGCGCTCCTTGAGCGTGGAGTACTGCTGGTGGGGCAGGCGGAAGGTCTTTGAGACCGCGTCGATGGAGATGGCCGGTGGCCCCCCGGGCAGGGCGGTCATCGCCTGTGTGGAGGCGGGCGCGTCGGTGATCGCTGTCGTGGACAAGGGCATGTGAACGCTAGCAACCGCTCCCACGGCGAACGCCTGCGACCGGTTGAGAGGTCAAAGGTTGAGAGGTCAAAGGTGCTTCGCGCGCGGACGCGATAGTGGTGGCGGCTGGATGCGAGCTCCAGAACGCGGCGAAGCGGGCAGAGTTGCACTGGCTAGCTGTCTGGACTAGTAAATAATAGCACGTTATACTAGTCAAAGGGGGACCTGGGGCCGACGACGCGGATGCCCTTGCCCTTGCTAGCTTGACTGGCTATCCAGAGCTAGTCTCATGAACTAGTTCTGTTGGCGAATCGCATATAATTCGCATCGTGTCGCTGAACCCCTTTGTCTGGGACCGTCCGCTTGACGATCCGGCGAAGATCGTCGGCATGGACGACTTTGCGCGCGATGTCGCACTGATGCTCAAGGGCCAGACCAATGTCGCCATCTTTGGGTCGAGAGACACGGGCAAGTCGACGTTCCTTACGGTGCTCGGGCGCGAGCTTGCGATCGAGCACGAGCCCGACGCGCCGCCATACACGATGGTGCGGATCAATCTCAAGCGGGCGCTCAGCATTCCGGCGTTCATATCGTGCGTCAACGACGCCCTCAAAGAGCATCCGCTGCAGGTGGTGCGCCGCGCCGCCGCACGCGAGCTGGAGGTGCTGGAGCGGGAAATCGGTTTTGACTTGAAGGTGGTCAAGGGCACGGTCCGACGCGGATCGCGCCAGGCGGAGGAAGCCGCTGAGATGCTCCACGCACAACTGCGCTCCCTGTCGCGGCTGGCGAGCCACGTGGTGGTGTGCTTTGACGAGTTTCAGCGCCTGAACCGTTGCCCAGGAGAGCCAATGGCGATCATAGGGTCGGCCCTCGTTGGGCCCGAGGCGGGCAATGTCTCGCTCTTGCTCACCGGCTCCATTAGGGAGTACCTGGAGATGATGCTGGGCAACAGCCGCGAGCCCCTGTTCAACCAAGCCTTCAAGGCTCGCCTTCCCGCGATCGGTCGAGCCGAGTTCCACGAGTTTTTGGCGTTTCAGTTCGAAGCCACCGGGCGAGCTGCGAGCGAGCGGGCGCTTGACTATCTGCTGGCTCTCAGCGAAGCCCACCCCAAGCGCACCCAGCAGCTGGCGTGGGCAACCTGGCGCCAGCGAGCTCGTGGATCGCTCGAGCTGGAGGATGTGCGGCGGGCGTTCGAGGAGCTGATGGACGATCAGCAGGCCGACTTTGCGATCGTCGAGGAGGCCCTTGCCAACGGAGAGGAGGCCGAGGCGACCGAACGCAAGGCGCTCTACCTGCTAGCCGATCACCCCGACCAAGGACTCACCAGCACGGCGCTGGCCACCCGCTACGGCCTCGGTGCGCATACGACCGCCAAGGCGGCGATGCCCCGTCTTGCTCGGCGGGGCCTGGTCGAGCGCCAACCCGAGGGTCACTGGAAGATCATCGACCCCTTCCTGGCCGAGTGGCTGCGGCGCAACTCGCCTTTTGGGGAGTGACCCAGCAGATTGGAGCGCCGAGGATTGCTTGTGCAATCGCGCTCCACGCAGAGCTTCGCGAGCATCCACTCGGGGAACAGGAAGGGCGGGTGCCCTAGTCGGGTCAACTACCGCTCGGCGCTCGAAGCGCGCTCTCGGGCAGGCGTCCGGCGTCAACCAGATAGCCCACGCAGGGTCAGCCGACGCGAGGCAAGCCCACTCAGAGCCTCGGCTACGCCGCCGCGCCGTCCCCTGTGCCCCTTCGCGGATCGTCTGCTCAACATCTGACCGGGTCAGGCGTCGGTCATCAAGCCGCAGCACAAGCGTTGGCAGTCCAGACGAAACGTTCAATGGCCATCGGGGCCGTGATTCTACGTGTGAGGCTGACAGGCACGGGATTTCGATGATCGTCCGCTGTGTGTGGCGGTGCTCGACACGATCTGTGAGCGACAACCGCCGGGCCCACGATCGAACGTGGTTGGCGTCGGGCTCAAACCCGCTGCAGCACGTACACGTCCTGGTTCTCCTGGTTGCGCCCTGGCGCGAACTCGAGCACGCGCCAGGCGGGGCAGAGGTGGGTGAGCATCCACTCGGGGCTGAGGAAGGCGGTGCCCCATTCGGGGTTGAGGACGCCCCAGTCGCCCTGCTCGCCGAACTCGGGGGCGTACCAGGAGCCGTCGCGGTAGAGGGCTTTGCGGATCTCCAGGGACTGCTCGGGGGTGCGCAGGTTGAGCGTTGCGTAATAGGCGATCGAGGTGAGGCCATGGGTGGTGCACACGAGGTGGCCGCCCGGGCGGATGATGCGGTGCATCTCCTGGAACCAGCGCAGGCCGAGCTCGGGCGCGAAGTGCGACCAGATCGAGATCGCGTAGCCGAGGTCCAAAGAGCCGTCGGCGAGTGGGAGCGGGGGGGCGTCCTCGTTGACGAAGAACTCGATGCCTGGGAGGTTCTCGGAGGCCCAGGCGATCGCGGGGCCGTTGGGGTCGCAGCCGTGCCAGCGGATGTCGGGGTAGGCGGCGGCGAGGACTCGGGTGACGCGGCCTGAGGAGCAGCCGAAGTCGAGGGCGGCGCGGATGTCGGCGATGGCTGCCCCCGCGCTCCTGAGCGCGTCGAGAATCAGATCGGCGTCATATAGTCCACCCGCGGCAGACAGCGGGTCGCGTGCCATGGAGTGCACGTCCTCGGGGGGCTGAGCTCCGGTGAGGCCGGTCTTCTCGGGAAGGCACCTCGCTTGGAGCCAGGCAGCGAAGCCGAGCAGCACGTGGCGCTTGGAGGCTCCGTCGGGGGCGCTCGCGTAATGCTCCCAGGCACCGTCGGTGTCTTTGATCAGCTGCTCGATCTCGGCGATGTCCGTATCGTCGAGACGGGCGTAGAGAAGGTTGGTAACCGTCGCCTCCTCTATGGCCAGACGTCCAGGTGCGAAGTCACCGCGTATGAAGCGGGTGGGGTCGTCGGAGGATGGCGCGTCGGGTGGCGGCGAACCGTTGCCTGCCGCCGCGTCGAGCGAACGGTCCTCGTCGGGAGGCTCGGTCTGCGCTGAGCCCTGATCGGTGGACGCGACGCTTGCCGGCTGCCCGATCAGCGTGCGTAGTCGCTGCCACTTGCCGAGTGTGGTCACCCGCGTGAAGCTACCAGGCATCTGCCTTGAGACGGGTAGGAGAATGCTCGGCGAGATGGGGATCGCGCCCATCAGATGCCGGCGATGCACGCTGAGCGCTGCGATATCGTCCAGCTCGACGGTGCGAGCAGTTGTTCGGCATCTGCAGCCAGCCAATGTTCAAGCGAATCCGCCACCAACGGCACGGACAATCCGGCGACGGAGCACAGGCGTGAGCTTGCGGCGTCGCGCGGCAGCGCCGCGCCTCATCGAGTGGACCGGCGAGCGGTGTGTCCCGTGGGCACCCGACGTGCAGGTCGTCTACGAGCACTTTCATCGCTACCTGTGGGCGGCGCGCGTGGTCGCTGGCCGCAAGGTGCTCGATCTCGGAAGCGGTGAGGGCTTTGGTGCCGCGATCCTCGCCGAGTCGGCGACGCATGTCTTCGGTGTGGATCTGGACGAGCGGACCGTCGAGCACAGCCGGCTCAACTACGCGGCGGCAAATCTCGAGTTCCAGGTGGGCACCGCTCTCGACCTGTCGGCCTTCGAGTCTGGGTCCTTCGGTGCCGTGGTTGCGTTCGAGATCATCGAGCACGTGAGCGATCAGGAGCGAGTGCTCGAGGAGGTACAGCGAGTTTTGGCCGATGACGGCGTGCTCGTCATCTCCACTCCGGACCGGCGGCTCTACAGCGAGGTGACAGGTCAACGCAATCCGTTTCATGAGCATGAGCTGACGCTCGAGGAGTTCCTCGAGTTACTCACTGGGCGCTTTCCGCACGTCTCCAGCTGGGGACAGCGGACGATCACCGGCTCGCATATGCACTCGCTTGGCAGCCTCTCGGCCAGCGATGTGCGGGAGCAGTCGGATTTCTATGTCGAGCGATCGGGCGAAGAGTGGCACATGGTGGGTGATCCAGCTGCCCTCTATATGGTGGCGGTGGCTTCGAAGGTGGCGCTGCCTGAGATCGCGGACACCTCGACGCTCGCCGACTGCGGCCTTGAGCTGTTGCGAGGCAAGGAACGCGACGCGGTCTTAGCGGACGCCGAGCGACAGGCTGTGCTCCATTTGAATGGCGAGCTCTCGGCCACGCTCGAGCGTGAGCGAGCGGCGCACGGTCGGGAGTTGCGCGAGCGCGATGTGAGCCTGAACGAAGAGCTCTCACAGCGCGAGCGCGACATCCTGCGCAGGCAGGAGGACATCCTTAGATTGCGCGCCAGGATCGCTACGCGCGATGCCGAGCTCCTATCGCGCGACGCCGAGCTTCTCTCGCGCGACGCCGAGCTGGCCGACGCCAGGCAACTAAGTCTGCGGGTGGAGGAGTCGGTGACTTGGCAGGCGTTCCAGAGACTGCGAGGTCGGCTGTACGGTGCAATCGGGGAGAGGTCCTTGCTCGCGCGCGCGTTGGGCTTGTCGTTGCGGCTCGCGGGGAAAGCGCTAGTCAAACGGCCGAAGCTCACGTCTGCATCGGTAGAGCCCGAAGAGGATCTAGAGATTGGATCCAGCGCCGCGGAGGGAGATATGGACGTGGAGATCATCTCGCTGCCCGAGTATGAGAATCCCAAGGTCTCATTGATCATTCCGCTGTACGCGCACGCGGAGCTGACACGTGCTTGCCTGAGCTCGATCGTCGATCACACCACCAACCCCAGCTATGAGGTCATCCTCATAAACGACGCCGCGGACGAGGAGACTAAGCGTCTGCTCGATAACGTGCGCGGGGCGACGATCATCCATAACAAGGAGAATCTCGGCTACATCCGTAGCATGAACAAGGGTGTGAGTGTCGCCCGGGGCAAGTGGCTCGTGCTCTTCAACAACGACACCGAAGTGACGTACGGTTGGTTGTCGGCGATGCTTGCTTGCGCGGAGTCCGCCGACGACGTGGGCGTTGTGACCCCGAAGTACATCTATCCAGACGGGAGCCTTAACGAGGCGGGGGGAATCGTCTGGCGCGACGGCACCGGCGCGAACTACGGCCGCGGTGACGCGCCCGACCTCTTTCAATACGAATATAGGCGCGAGACCGACTACGGATCGGCGGCGGCGCTGATGGTAAAGACAGAGTTGTGGAGGGCGACAGGCGGGTTCGACGAGCGCTACCTGCCGATGTACTACGAGGACACCGACCTGTGCTTCGAGGCGCGCGAGCGCGGGTTGCGGGTGTTGTATGAGCCGGAGGCTGTCGTTGTTCACATCGAGGGCGCGACTGCTGGCAACGATGCAGAGAGCAGCCACAAGCGCCACCAGGAGGAGAACCGGCCTAAGTTCGTCGCCAAGTGGCGTCACCGGTTGGAGTCCGAGCAGTTGCGTCCCGCGCCGACGAACTTGAGGGTAGCGGCCAGTCGCCAACGCGGGTTGCATGTGCTGGTGATCGACTTTCGGGTTCCCACGTGGAATCACGATTCCGGATCGCTGCGGATGCTGAGCATCGTGCAGGCGCTCATAGGAATGGGAGCGCGCGTGACGCTGATGCCCGACAATTTCACCCCGTTGCAGCCATACACAAGGGCCCTTCAGCGGATGGGGGTCGAGGTGCTCTACGGTGCACTCGACGTCAATGCAGAGCTGGCCACGATCGGCCCCAAGTTGAGCCTGGCGATCCTGTCGCGGCCTCATGTCGCAAGCCGCTGGCTTGACACCGTACGAGAGTTTGCCCCGTCGGCCATTGTCGCTTACGACACAGTCGATCTGCATTGGCTGCGCGAGACTAGGCGCAGCAGGTCCGAGAGTGCATTTGTAGGAGCTCCGGCCACAAACGGAAGCTTTAACTCAATCGGCCCTAAGGCCGAGGCGTTGCGCCAGATCGAGCTGGCGATGATCCGGGCCACGGACACCACGCTCGTTGTGAGTGCGTCAGAGCAGTCTCAGGTCGAACGAGATGCGCCGGGCGCGAATGTGCTCGTAGTGCCTAACGTGCACACTATCGAGCCGTTCGTTAGCCCCCCGGAGGATCGCTCTGGCATTCTCTTCGTCGGGGGCTTTGAGCACCCGCCAAACGCCGGCGCCGCACGCAGGCTTGTCAAGGAGGTGATGCCGGCTGTGTGGCGTGAGCTCGGTGACGTGCATGTGACGATCGTCGGACCCGATCCGCCACCCGAGGTCCAGGCACTCGCGGCGCCGCTGGTCGATGTGACGGGCTGGATTGAGGATCTGAAGCCGCTACTGGACAATGCAAGGCTGATGGTGGCTCCGCTTCGCTATGGCGCAGGCCTGAAGGGCAAGGTCACTCAGGCCCTCGCTGTCGGATTGCCGGTGGTTACCACCCCGATTGGCGCTGAGGGCATTGAGGACCCCGACGAGTGCATTCTGATCGCGGAGGACGAT
>DATMPT010000163.1:0-2955 GCA_035567355.1 Solirubrobacteraceae bacterium | reverse complement strand
CAAACTCCACGCTGGTCAGTCTCGCCGCTCAATTCGGTCACGCCACTGGGAAGGGCGATGCGCTCCGCACCGCGCTCGACACGCCGGACCCGCTGCTCTACGGCAATACCACCGAGCCCCACGAGCGCGGCTCGATTCTGGTCGCAGCCGTGTTCGATGGATTCTTCGCGAACTATCAGCATCGCATCCGCGATCTGATTCGCATCGCCTCAGACGGACGCGGCGTCCTACCGGTCGGAGATCTTCACCCCGACCTCGTTGACCGGCTCGCGCGCGAGGCCGCGGGCGCCGCTCAAGAGGTGTTGACGATGTGCATCCGCGCATTCGAGTATCTGCCCCCCGTAGATGTCACCTTCGGGGATTACCTACGGGCGCTGATCACAGCGGACTACGATCTCCTCGCCGACGATGGAGTCGAGCAGCGGCGTGCCATGATCGAGGCGTTCAGGCGTCGTGGCATCTTCCCGGAGGGGGCAATCTCGCTGTCTGAGAGCTCCTTGCTCTGGCCAGCGGCCGCCGTGTCCAAATTCATCCCGGCCCAGGCCCTGGCCGAGCGGCTCGTCTCAGGTGCGCGAACCGTCCATGGCACCTCGCGGGGCGCAACCGAACCTGCTGGCGAGGAGGCAATCTATCGCCGGCTTAGGAGCTGGGCAAAGCAAAGTGCATCCGAGCTTGGCCTTGACCCCGGAGACCGGATACATGTTCACGGGTTTCACGCGACGTACCGGATCAACTCCAGCGGCCAACTCGTAGTCGAGGTTGTTGCGCAATTTCTGCAGAAGCGCGACACGAGCAAAGACCAGCGCTTTGGGGGCATCCCCTTCCGGGGGGGTGCGACCGTTGTAGCCTCGGCAGATGGGAGGGTGCGCTTTGTCATCACGAAGCCTATGAGCGACGCGCGCATCGAGCGCCAGATCGACTTCGTCAGCCGCCTGGACCTCAATGATCCCTGGCTTCCGTGGGCCGGCGAACCCTACATGCGTTCGCGTGCTCGCCGTGACTTCCGCAGTCTTCACCGGGGGATCGTCGCGTGAGCGTCCCTACGAGCGACGATGCGGTCGTCGTGCGGATGTATAACGTCGGGTTCGGCGACGCGTTCCTTCTCCAATTCCCAGGAGAGAAGCGCCCGCGTCGTGTGTTGATCGACTGCGGCAGTCATTTCCTGGGGGCTGGCCCGAGGCCCATTAAAGAGATCGTAGAACAGATCATCGGCGACGTTACAGACGCCGACGGCGTTGCCCGCATCGACATCGTCGTCGGCACACATCGCCACCAGGATCACGTCTCGGGGTTCGCTGAACCTGCGTGGGCAGACGTTGTGGTCGGCGAGGTATGGATGCCGTGGACGGAGAATCCGAGCGACCCAGAGGCTCGCGACGTACTCAATGCGCAGAGCTCCACCGCTCACCGCCTGAAGCTCGGACTAACGGCGCTCGATGTCGACGCCGAGGATCCGGCACTCGTCCTAGCCGAGAATGCGCTGACCAACGCGCCTGCGATGCGGACGCTGCACCGCGGGTTCTCGGGGGATCCAGTGCGCCGCTTCCTCTCGAGCGACTCTGTGCTCCGGCCACTGGACCCTGACGTTCTTCCGGGCGTCCGCATCCACGTTTTGGGGCCCGCCCGTAGTCAAGACATCATCCGCGACATGACCCCACCTGCGGGCGAGAGCTACGTGTGGCTCACCGGAGCGGATGCCGCCTACGGGGAGGCTTCGCCCTTTGCTCCCGACTGGGAGCTCTCGGTTGAAGAGTTCGCCGGGACCGCCGCTTTCTCCGGCCTGCAGGCACTCGAGAAGGGTGACCGCGAACGTATTGCCAGGCACGGCGAGACCGATGCGCTCTCGATTGCTGTCCGCTTGGAGGCCGCGGTCAACGGTACCAGTCTATTCTTGGCCTTCGAGATCGGCGAGGCGGTCTTGTTGTTTCCCGGCGATGCCCAATGGGGAACTTGGAGGATGATTCTCGACGATGAGACCGCCATGGAAGTGCTGAAGCGCACCACCTTCCTCAAGGTCGGCCATCACGGCAGCCACAATGCGACACCAGTCGCCTTCGTGAAAGCGCTCGCCGCGGCCCGGACGGAGCTCAGGAGCAACCGAGACGCGTGGGCGATGGTCTCAACGCGGCCGATCAAGATTTGGAAGCAGATCCCCAAGACGGAGCTCCTGGAGGCACTGGGCAAAGCCACAGATCACCTCGCGCGAAGCGATGAGACCGTGGGCCCGAGGCCCGACGGCTTCTCCGCGTGGGACGACTCAGTCGTGGAAGCAACCGTACCCACCAGATAGCGGTTGTGGGCCAGACAGAAGCGCGGTATCATCGGCAACGCAGCCCTAGTGGCTGGGGGCGGATCGCTTAGGCGTCTCCGCCCCGTTTTTCGCTGCACCACCTGACAGACGAGGGCGGCTAACGCGCGGGTTCGGCACCCGGCGGGCTTGGATCGATGCGGTCCGACTCGCACCTATGTTAAGCTGCGCGCCGGTCGCCTCCGTCTTGGCTTTGGACCGATGGGTGGTCTTGGCCGTTGGCTTCAGATGTCGTTAGTCCGCGCCGATAACAGGCTTGAAACCTCTGTAACAAGCTGATAACTTTTGCCACAATCTACCCAAAGGACGAGACGAGCGTGTATTCCAGGGGCCTGAAACTGGGCGAGACCAAAGGAGAGCGGTGCGCACTCGGCTCGATCGACCCGGGTCGCGACGTGTTGAATGCTCAGTCGAGGTTCTTTCCTGCGTGGTGGACCTACATCGGGACTCCGCGAGGATCAGAGCCTCTCTACCGAGTGGTTTGCGCGAGTCCCGACGAGATCGACTTGGCCCGCGCCGTCGAGCCCGAGATCGTAAAGGCTGAATACATCCTATCCAAGCCGGTCCGCTAGCCACGGCTCGAGATGGCGCAGCCACACAGGCCGAGGCATCTACCCAGCCTTGCGTGGAGCGCGCGGGGTATCGCG
>DATMPT010000162.1:0-7010 GCA_035567355.1 Solirubrobacteraceae bacterium | reverse complement strand
CCGACGAGCAACTGCTGGTTGTCGCGCCGGACCACCCGGTGTTCCGGCTGGAGCGCATCTGAGCCCGCGCTCGTCGGCCACCCGCGCTCGGCTCGAGCTCTGGGCTCAGAAGTGGCGCTGGTATGAACGCAACGGGCTGCCCTGGAACCGCGCCCGGATCCATTGGGAGGTGATGCGGCGCGAGGCCTTCGTTCGCTGGCCGGTCCACGGCAACGTGCTCGAGGCTCTGCGCGAGGGACGCCTAGAGGTCGGCGCGCATGTCTTGCTGGAGCCTGGAGTGTGGATCACCGCGCCGGGCGCCGCCCGAGTGAGAATCGGTCAGGGCACATTCCTGAACATGGGTGTCATGGTTGCCGCCGAGCGCCTGGTGGAGATTGGCGATCACTGTATGCTCGCCAACGGCTGCTTCGTGAGCGACGCCAGCCACCGCTACGACGATCCTGATAGGCCGATCACGTGGCAAGGCTTTCAGAGCAAGGGGCCGACCAGGATCGCCGACAACTGCTGGTTGGGGGCCAACGTGGTCGTCACAAGCGGCGTCACGATCGGTGAGCGCTGCGTGATCGGAGCCAACAGCGTCGTCAGCAAAGACATCGAGCCTTTCACGGTCGCCGCCGGCGCGCCTGCTCGCGCCCTGCGCAAGGTCGACTACGGGGAGCGCGCGGGCGCCGAGGTCGAGTAGGGCAGCGCGTCGGTGGATCCGGCCGGGCGCGCCGCCTCCGAGCGCGGCGGTGCGGCCCGGGGCTCAGGCGAGCAGGTCATGCAGCTCGGCCAGCTCGCCCGCGTCGATCGAATAGACGTGCTCGGGGCCGGGGTAGCGGCCCGTGCGCACGTCCTCGGCGTAGGCGGTGACGCCTGCGTTCATTTCCTGTTGGACGTTGGCGTAGCGCTTGACGAAGCGCGGCCCGAGACCGTCGCGGATGCCGAGCAAGTCATGGAAGACCAGCACTTGCCCGTCCGTGTCGGGGCCCGCGCCGATGCCGATCACGGGTACCTCCACGTGCGGCATCAGCTCCTTGGTGACGGCACTCGGGATCGCCTCGAATACGATCGCGAAGCAGCCACTACCCTGCAATGCCAACGCCTCGGAGGCGATCCGCGCGGCCGCCTTGGCCGTACGGCCCTGGGCCTTCCAGCCGCCTAGCGCGGTGGAGCTCTGGGGGGTGAGGCCCACGTGCCCCATCACGGGAATGCCCGCGCCGATGATCGCCCTCGCACGGCTTGCCGGTGCGGGCCCGCCGCCCTCGAGCTTGACCGCGTCGCAGCCGGCCTCCTTGACCATCCTTATCGCGCTCGAGATCGCCTGCTCGTCGCTGACCTCATACGAGCCGAACGGCAGGTCGCCGATCATCAGGGCGGTCTTCAGGCCGCGACGCACCGCGCGCGCAAGCACGAGCATGTCGTCGAGGTCGACCGGTGTAGTCGCGCTATAGCCGAGGATCGTGGTGGCGGCCGAGTCTCCGACTAGCACCAGGTCCACGCCGGCCGCCTCCGCGGCGCGCGCGCTCGGGTAGTCATACGCGGTGACCATCACGATTGGCTCGCCCAAGCGCTTCTTCTCGGCCAGCAAGGGCAACGTCATCGGAAGCCGGCCGGGGTCGGAGGGCACGGCGCTCGTGCTTGCCCCCACCGTCGAGGAGCCGGGAGCGGAGCTGCTGGGGTGACTTGACATGATGAGTCCTCTCTGACTGTCAGTTGACGCCTTGCGTTCAGCCCTTAGCTACGGCCTCGAGGGAGGTAGCAGCGGAGCTGAGCAGGGTCGCCACCGCGTCGTCGACTGTGATGATGCGATTCGTTTGCGCCTCAACGTGCACCACGCGAGGCTCATAGTGCGCCATCTCCGCACGGTCGTACTGGCCGTAGGAGATGACGATCACGGTGTCGCCCTTGTGCACGAGTCGTGCAGCGGCGCCGTTGACCTTGATATCGCCCGAGCCGCGCTGACCGGCGATCGTGTAGGTCTCAAAACGGGCGCCGTTGTCCACGTCCACCACATGCACCTGCTCGTGCTCGAGGATGTCCGCCGCCTCGAGCAGGTCCGGATCGATCGTGATCGAGCCGACGTAGTGGAGATCGCAGTCGCTCACAGTGGCCCGATGGATCTTCGACTTGAGCATCACGCGCTGCATATGGCTTGAGCCTCTCTTGGAGTCGGGATTGGGGGATTCGTCGCACTGGCCGGGTCGCCAGCGCCGGTGGCGGCCCGTCGTGCCACGGGTTGGACATCCTTGGCCGCCGGGTCGATGAGGAGGTTGTCGATCAGACGGGTGGAGCCCACGCGCGCGGCAATGGCAAGCAATGCGGGCTCCTCCAAGCGCGTGACCGGTTCGAGCGTGCTTGGGCTGACGAGCGCAAGATACTCCGGCTCGAGCGCATAACGCTCCATCGCGGCACGTCCGATCGCCAACAGCCGCGTGGCGGAGCGCTCACCTGTAGAGACAGCCGCGGCGGTCGCCTCCAGCGCGGCGTACAAGGCAAGTGCACGCTCTCGCTCGCGATAGTCCAGCTGAACGTTACGACTGGACATCGCCAGCCCGTCGGGCTCACGCATGGTGGGGCCTGCCTCGATGCGAACTGGGATGTTCAAGTCCTCGACGAGGCGACGAATCACGATCACTTGCTGGGCGTCCTTCTGGCCGAAGTAGGCCACGTCTGGGCCCACCATGTTCAGGAGCTTGGTCACGACGGTCGTCACGCCCCGAAAATGGGCTGCTCCGCGCACCGCCCCCTCCAAGCGGTCGGTCAGGCCCAGCACCTCCACAGAGGTCGAGAAGCCTGCGGGATAGACCTCCTGCGCAGGTGGGGCAAACAGCAGATCCGCCCCAGCCTGCTCCGCGAGCTCGCGGTCGCGCTCCTCATCACGGGGATAGCGCTCCAGGTCGGCCTGTTCGTTGAACTGGGCCGGGTTCACGAACAGCGAGACCACTACCACATCGCATTGAGCACGCGCACGGGCGATCAGCGAAAGGTGGCCCTCGTGCAGGGCTCCCATCGTCGGGACCAGGCCGATCGTATGGCCCGCTTGGCGGGATGGCTCGAGTGCTGCTCGCAGCTCGGCCACCGAGCGCACCGTACCCAGAGGGCATAGGACCTTCATGGGCCCAGGTCCCATAGCACAGCCCCACAGCCAATGCCGGCGGGGGGCGTCATCGAGTGGAGATCGATACATTCATTTGGCTCGGTCCAGTTCCCTGGGGGATACCGGTCGCGACTTCGTCAAAGCATATCGCGTGCGCGGCACCTGTCAATGTGGTGAGCGCGCCCGCTGCCGTTCGCCTGCCAGCGCATACCATTCTCGTTTAGTGTCCGGTCCTGAGATCAATCAGTCTGCCGCCGAGCGGCGTGAGGCCCTCAAGCAGGTTTTTTCGCAGGCGAGCACCTGTGTGCGCTGCCAGGAGTTGGCGGCGACGCGCAGGAGCGTGGTCTTCGGGGCGGGCAACGCCGACGCCGAGCTCATGTTCGTCGGCGAGGCTCCGGGGGCCAGCGAGGACGAGCAGGGCCTTCCGTTCGTAGGTCGCGCGGGCAAGCTGTTGGAGAGCTTGCTCGAAGAGATCGGCCTGGAGCGCAAGGACGTGTTCATTGCCAATGTGCTCAAGTGTCGTCCTCCAGGCAACCGCGACCCCTTGCCCGTCGAGATCGAGAACTGCCACGAGTACCTGTACCGGCAGGTCGAGCTGATCCAGCCGCGCGTGATCTGCTCGCTTGGCAATTTCTCGACGAAGCTGCTACGCAATGACCCGACCGGAATAACGCGCTTGCACGGTAAAGCGGAGGACCTGACGCTCGGAAGGCGCACCGTGCGCCTGTACCCGATCTTTCATCCGGCGGCCGCGCTCTACACCCCGCGCATGCTCGAGACCTTGCGTGAGGACTTCGCGCGCCTGCCCGCGCTGTTGGCCTTGCCCGAGCCGCCGCAGATCATCGAGCCGCCGCGGGATAGCTTCGATGAGATCTCGCTGGACGAGTCGCCCCCGGGAGAGGAGCTTGGGACGGTGGACCAGCTCGATCTATTTTGAGGCATCCAAAATCGCAGTGTGTCCGTATTAGATCCATGAAGGTCTCGCGCGGCCCGCTAAAGCAGGCGGAGCGGTCTGCCGATACCGAATCCATCTCCATCCTCCCAAGCACCACGGCCGGCTCGCACTTCCTCTCGTGCGAGCCGGCCGTTCTTTTGGGCTTTCATCGCGCCGGCTGCGCGACGAACACGTGCCAAAGGAGGTCCACGCTTTCACAGCGCTAGGCCCTAGGCTTATGGCGTGGCAACGCGCATCGTCGAGACCTCGGATTCGTGCCAAACCGAGGCGCTGGGCGCCGAGCTGGCGGCTGCTCTGAGCGCAGGCGACGTGGTTTTCGTGCAGGGCGAGCTGGGTGCCGGCAAGACCACCTTCGTACGCGGCGCCGCGCGAGCCTTGGGGGTAGTCGATCCTGTAACGAGCCCCACCTTCTCCATCGGTCACCGCTATCAGGGCGCACACGTGACCGTCTCACATCTGGATCTCTATCGCCTGGCGGGTCTCCAAGAGGAGGAGCCCGAGCTGCTCGAGGACTATCTCGGCCCCTCTGGGATTGCGTTCATCGAGTGGCCCGAGCAGGGCAGCCCCGAGCTGAGCGGTGCACGCGTGTCGGTGACCCTTACCCATTTGGGGGGCGAGCGCCGACGCATCGAGGTGTGCGAGGACACGCGATGATCGTGTTGGGCCTCGATACCGCGACGCCATCGACCGTAGTCGGTTTGAGGCTCGCGGATGGGACGACCCTTCAAGCTCGCGATGACCCTGTGGGCGGAGAGCGCCCTGGCCATACCACACGTCTGCTCCCGCTCGCCAGCGCGCTACTCGCGCAGGCGGGCCTCGGCTGGAGCGAGCTCGAGCGGATCGCCGTCGGCGTCGGCCCGGGGACGTTCACGGGTCTGCGTATCGGCATTGCTACAGCGCGAGGCTTGGCTCAGTCGCTCGACGCAGAGCTCGTGGGGGTCTCCAGCTTGCGCGCCCTTGCCCATGGGCTCGGCTACGGGACGCCGAGAGAGATGGGGGCCGGGGAGCGGGTGCCGGGAGATGAGCATGCCGGCAAGGAGGCGTCGCGAGTTGTCTTGGCGGCAATCGATGCGCGCCGGGGTGAACTGTTTGTGGCGGGCTATGACCGCGAGCGCGAGCTGCTGGCGCCGCAGCCGATCTCCCCAGAGAGCGTGGGCCGCCTGCTGGAGAGCGCTGGGATCGAGGTCGGGATCGAGGTCTGTAGCGAACAATGGATCGCCTTGGGCGATGGGGCCGTGCGCTACCGCGATGCATTCGCCCAAGCCGGTGTGAGCGTCCCCCCCGATGGCTATGAGGGCCACCACATCCAAGCATCGGCGATCTGTGCATTGGCGGTCGCTGTGTCTGAGGCCACGGCTGCAGATGCGGCCGTTGTTCCCGACTACCGTCGCCGCCCCGACGCCGAGGTGGCTTTGGAAGGAGCCGCATGATGGGCTCTTCGGTGACCGAGATGAGAGTGGGTGGGTCGTTCTATGTGGACATCAGGGACCTCACCTACGCTGATCTGCCACGCGTCATCGCGGTGGAGCGGCGTGCCTTTCCGACTCCTTGGTCGCTTGCGATGTTTGTGCTGGAGCTCTCCAAGTCCTCGGGCATCTGCCTGGCCGCGGTACACGATGGACGGCTGGTTGGCTATTTGATCTGCTCGCGCTATGACACGGTCTGGCACGTGATGAACGTGGCGGTAGACGTCGATCATCAACACCGGGGTGTTGCCTCGGCCTTGCTGGCCGAGCTATACGAACGGGTAGGCGACGATGGCGCGCGCTTCACCCTGGAGGTGCGCCGCTCCAATCGCGTCGCGATCCACCTATACGAGCGCGAGGGCTTTCGGGCCGCGGGCTTGCGCCGGCGCTACTACCAGGACAACGGCGAGGATGCACTCGTCATGTGGCGCACGCCTGCAACGCTCTCGGGCTCGCTCGACGACGTGCCCAACCCCGGCCCGGTATGAGGACAGCTTTCGACTTGGCCTCTCCCCGTCACAGGGAGTCCACCGCGGCGGCATTGAGCGCTCAGCCCAGCGAGCGGACATGACGATCTTGGCGCTGGAGACAAGCTGCGATGACACCTGCGCGGCCGTCATCGAGGAGGACGGCGCAATTTGCTCGAACGTGATCTCCTCCCAGCGTGCCCATGACCGTTTCGGGGGAGTCGTGCCCGAGATCGCCTCCCGACACCACCTCGAACTGGTCAACCTCGTCGTCGAGCAGGCCCTCTCGGAGGCGGGCATCACGCTCGACGGGGTCGACCGCGTGGCGGTCACGCAGGGCCCCGGCTTGATCGGAGCCTTGCTGGTTGGCCTCTCGACAGCCAAGGGCCTCGCCGCGGCGCGCGAGCTGCCGCTCGCCCCAATCGACCACCTGCAGGGACACGTCGCGGCCAACTTCCTGAAGTCGGAGGAGGGGGGGTTTGAAGCGTTTGAGCCGCCATTTCTGTGCTTGATCGCAAGCGGCGGTCATACCGTGCTCGCCCAAGTACGCGACCACGAGGGCTTCGAGACGCTCGGGCGCACGCTCGACGACGCCGCGGGAGAGGCATTCGACAAGGGCGCGCGCATGCTCGGGCTCGGCTACCCCGGCGGGCCGGCCTTGGAGCGCCTGGCCGCCGAAGGAGACCCCGAGGCGTTCGAGTTCCCCACATCCGGCTCTCGCGCGCGCGGCGGGCGCGGCGCCGGGAGCCCGTTCGCGCGTAGCCTCGATTTCTCCTTTGCCGGCCTGAAGACGTCCTTGCTGTACAAGTTGCGCACGCTAGAGGGCACATCCTCGGGGGCGCGGGCAGGCGCGCTGGGCGAGGCCGAGCGCTACGAGCGGGCGGCCGACTTGGCGGCCTCGTTTCAGGCCGCGATCGTCGAGCACCTGGTCATGCGCGCCGAGCAGGCGCTGAAGGTGACCGGGCTCGATCGCCTCGCGGTGGGCGGTGGCGTGGCGGCCAACGGCGAGTTGCGCCGGCGCCTGAGCGAGCTCGGGGCAAGCG
>DATMPT010000161.1:0-8559 GCA_035567355.1 Solirubrobacteraceae bacterium | reverse complement strand
TGCTCGACGGAATGGTTCCCAGCGAAGGCGCGATCTTTGTCGTGAAGGGCATGGCACTCGGTTGTTGAGCGCTCCGCCTATGCCCGGGCGTGGTTTGACGAGCGGGCCGGGGATCGCCAGGAAGGACCGCGTGCCTGCCAGGTGGGCTCCACGCGACCACCGTCGCGGGGGTCTCCGCCAGAACTGCGGACGCGCCTGTGGCTTGTGGGTCGGCATCGCGGGTGGGGGACGTCCTCAAGTGCCCGTGTGCGCCGCTCGGATGAATGTGCACGGCGGCAATCCCGCCCGCGAGCATGCTGGCGGTGACCGCCACGGCACCACCCTTCATCAAGAGTCCCGCCACCCCCGCCGAGCCGCCCCCCGCATCCAGTTCGGCCAGACGCTCCACGATGGGAGTACCCCGGGCACCTGTGAGCGCCCAGGTCAGCAACGGCGGAGGCACGATCGCACCGGCCGCGGCCCTCAAGCTGGCTCGAGCGCGGTAGACAAGGCCGCGCAGGGCAGGCTCGCTGAGCCCGAGGTCGCGCGCCACCTGCTGGTGGGTGCGACCCTCCACGGCGGTGCGCAACAAGGCCTCGCGCTGCATCTCCGGCAGTGCGGCCAGACCTGCCAGCGCCTCCCGTACGGCAATGCGCCGGTCGAGATCCTCCTGCGGGGCGTCGGCCCCGGACAAGCTCTCGCTCAGCTTGCAGTAGTCGTAGCCGGAGACCCGGAGCGCATTCAGCGAGGTGTTGTGCACGATCCGATAGAGCCACGGTTTGATCTCGCCGACCTCGGTTCCCGAGCGCAACGCGAGCCACGCCTGCAAGAGCGCCTGTTGCAGGGCGTCCTCCGCGCGCTCCTCGGAGAGCAGCAGTCGCCGGCAGTAGCCGAGCAGCGGACGTCGGTAGCGCCGCACCAGCGCCTCGAAGGCGCGCTCGTGACCGGCCTGGGCAAACTCCGCCAGACGCCTGTCGCTCTGGGTAAGGAGCAGCCGGATCGAGACCGAAGGGCTCATGCGCTTTCGCCGACATGGTAGGGAGCATTGCCGGGCCGTTTCAAGATTCGCTGTGCATTCGGGCGTTCATGGACCAACCTGGGCGTCGCGGTGTGTCCTGGTCGCACGTGCAAGGCGTCAAGTGGCGATCCAGCGTGCGTCCAGGGACGTATCCGGGCGTGCAGATCGTTTTGAAAGACCTGCCAAGCTCTCGCGCCGAAGCCTCGCCAGAATGGAGCCTGCGAGCACGACCTGGCATGGAGCGATGCCCCATGCACGAGGCCCGGGGGGCGGCGGATGGGCACCGCCGCTCCCCGGGCCGAGCGCGCCGCTGGCTGAAGGCACACGCGTGTGGCCTCACCTCACCAGCAGGACGCTCTCGAATTCGTTGCCACCCGGGCCTATGCGCAGCTCGGCGGCGCGTACCACGGCGCCGGCCACCAGCGCGGAGCTGTCACACGGCGGTTCAGGAGTCCCTTGGACTTGGTCGTCATCGCCCCCGTCGCCCTGCTGCCATTCATCTCCGCCTTTGTCGCCCTGGTTCATGTCGCCGCGGCTCTGATCGTCGCCTTGGCCGTTGTCGTCGCCCTGGCTGTTGTCCTCGCCAGGCTGGCCCGGCGTGCCGGTTGGCGGCATCGTCGGCGTTGCTCTCACACAGCCGATCCGCGTATCTTCTGTGACCTTGCCGCTGACGGTCGAACCGTCGTTGAGCGTCAACGTGAGGACTCCTCCCGTAAAGGACGCCACCTTGCCCGCGTTTTCGGGCGTGGGAGGCGTGGTGGGGCTGGTAGGCGTCGCCGGAGCCGTATTGGTGGGCGACGTCGTGACGCTCGTGCCACTGGCCCCGATGTGCATGAAGTGAAGCCGCGCGTGATGGGGCTTGTGGTGGTGATGGTGGCCACGGCCGTGATGGGCCAGCGCAGCGCTCGGCACGGCGAGCGCGAGGGCCACGAGGCCGAGGGCGGTCAAGATGCTTCGTCTCATCTGGCATTCCTCCTTCGGTGCGCCACCTGGCGCGTAGTTAGGCGGACTGCTCTGTAGACACCGCTCGTCGCGATTACTCACGCGGCTGGACGGATGTCCAGAGGGGAGGCCGCGAGCCGCGGTTCGTGCGGTCGCTGCCTGTCCCGCCGTCTTACGCGATGGTGCTTTGCCGGACTTGGCAGGATTGCCTTGGCCCTGCCGGCCGTCACGAGCGGGAGCCGGGAGCGACCGAACGGCCTACCCATTGCAGGTAGGCGTGTGCTCCCGCGACCACATCGAGCGCGACGAGCTCGAATGTGTCGAAGGGGTGGATGGTGCTCAACAGGGCCTCCAGCGAAGCGACGGCGGTTCGGGTCGTCTTGATCACCAGCAGCGCCTCGCCGTCCTCTTGGACCTTGCCCTCCCAGCGATAGATCGACTGGACCCGCGGGACGATGTTCACGCACGCCGCCAGTTCTCGCTCTACGATCGTGGCGCCAATAGCGTGCGCGTTAGGCTGGGGTGCGGTAACGAGGCAAACGACAGCATCGGGGAATGGCTCGAAGGTGGCGTTCATGGGAAGTGCTCGACATCTTTAGCGTACAGTCGGCTATTCGACTCCGCCTGCACGGATTTAGGCAAGACTCCTCAGGTGAGGCTCTCCAGGCATATTGGAGGTTGGAATCTTTTGAATGATGCCAAGGCAGACACCGACCGGGGTTTGCGAATCGACGAGGATCTGACGATCCCACTCTCAGAGGTCACAGTGCGGGCGAGTCGCTCATCCGGGCCTGGAGGCCAGCACGCAAACGTGACGGCTTCCAAGGTGGAAGCGAGCTTTGATGTGCACGCTTCGGCCACGCTCAACGAGGGGCAGCGCAATCGGGTGCTGGCGCGCGTGGGACCGCGAGTGGTGGCGATCTCACAAGACGAGCGATCGCAGGCGCGCAACCGCGAGCTGGCTTTGACGCGCCTTTGCGAGCGACTTGCCAGAGCGCTTGTCATCCCCAAGCCCCGACGGGCGACCCGTCCGACGGCAGCCTCACGCGAGCGGCACCTGCAGGCCAAGCGTCGGACCACTGAACGCAAGCGTGAGCGCCGCCCGCCCGAGGATTAGCTAGATCGGCGGCAGTCCGCGGGAGGATGGCTGTGTAAAAGGCGCCCCGCGGGACGGTGGTGCGTAAAAACTACTTAGGGGGAATGCGGCGCTCACGCGATGACAGCGCAGCCGCGCGGCGTCAGTCTCTTCCCCAATAACGGCGCTCTGCGTTCCCAGCCACACGGTCAGGGGACGCTTCTTGTCCCTCGACCGATAAGGACGGTCCCGATGGTTCTTGCAGCCAGCTACCCGTTTCTCGAAGTGTTCTGGACGATGTTGATCTTCTTCGCATTCGTCGTATGGCTCTGGATTCTGTTCATGGTGCTGGGCGACATCTTCCGCCGTCACGACACATCGGGATTCAGGAAGGTGCTGTGGATCGTCTTCATCGTCATCCTGCCCTATCTCGGCGTGTTCGTGTACTTGATCGTCGAGCAGCGCGGCATGGCCGAGCGGGCGTTGGCTCGACAGCAGGCCGTGCAAGCGCAGTTCGATGACTACGTTCAGTCGGTGGCGCCCAAGCCCGATCCCACCGAGCAGATCAACAAAGCCAAGAGCTTGCTCGACAGCGGCTCAATCACACAGGCCGAGTTCGAGCGCCTGAAGCAGAGCGCCCTGGCAGGCTGAGCATTGCTACGCGGTCTCGTAGGCTGAGCATTGCTACGCGGTCTCGTCCGGGCGGACCAAAGCCAGACCGGCTGGGTCCGCCTTGGACGATTCGCGCGTGCGCGGGGGCGGGGTCGAGCCGAGAAGGTCACCATGAACGGCGATTTGCGAGCCTTAGCGGCATGTATCGCGTCGAGCTGCGCCAGTTCCCCCACAATTTCTGCCGCTTCAACCTCACAGAGCAGGAGTTGCGCAAGACGGTCCTCGACGGCTGGGCGCGGGGGGATTGGATCGACTTCGGGGAACGCAAATGGAACCCCCACCAGGCCAAACTGACAGTGCTGGAAGGTCCCGAGCTGCCGGTTCAACAGCTCTCGATGGGGCGCGGTTGGCGTGGTGCCATGCGCCAAGGAACCGACGTTACCGAGCACCTGCTCGCGAGCGCACGCGCACGGGACAGCATCACGGCATCAACGACCTCCGAGCCGGCGAGGCCCTTCCAGTCCGCGACAAACGAGTCCGCGATGGACTCGGATACGATCGACCGAAAGCGCGCGGAAAACCTGCTTGCCCAGGAACTGCTCGTGTTGCTGGGAGACGATCCAAGTTCGCTCATCCGCGCCTGGCGGCTGGCGCTCGAGCGCCACCCAGACCGCACGCCCAGCGAATGCCTTGCACTCGCCGAAGACTTCGTGGGCCGTTGATCGCTCGCTAGACTACCTACCGACTTGGTGGGCGTAGCTCAGTTGGTAGAGCTCCGGGTTGTGGTCTCGGCGGTCGCGGGTTCGAATCCCGTCGCTCACCCTCTTGTCTTGGCCGGTGGTTATGGCTTTCCAGGGCTTTTGGGGTTGCCCGACGAACGACGCTACACAGTGAAGCGTGTGCTCTGGGTGAGCTACTCTGGGAGACGAGGTCGCGCGAGCAATCAAAGTTATTCATTTCACCTGGCATGTGACACGACCAACGTGGCTTACGGACAGCAAGCGCGCAGGGAGATTCACGCTCAAGCTGGTCTAGTTGGACGCACGGGGCGCATAGCGACGCTCCCTACTGGAACTCGTGACATGTTAGGTTCGCCTCGACGAGCAATTTGTCCCAGCATGATCTGAGTCCTGTGGCGCGACCGCCTCAAGCTCATAAGCGTGCTGTTTGCATGGTCGAGCTACGGAGAGCGGCACCTCACCCGATCAGCCCCACCACGCCTTTGATAGTCAGATACAAGCCCGCCCCTACGCACGCGAGCATCGCCAGCCGGCGCCCGTTTTGTGTGAACCATACGTTGACCTGCTCGAGCGCATTCGAGGCGCGCTCGGGAACGAGCAGGAGCAGCAACATTGGCAGCTCGATCAGCCACAGCATCACCGCCAAAGTCACGGCAAGTGCGACTAGCTGGCCGCTCGCGGAGAGTCTTGCGTCAGCGATCGTCTTGACTGCACCGACATAGATCGGAGAGGGAAGTACGTAAAGGGTAAGACCGAGCAAGAAAGCGAGCCGACGGCTCTGAAGGCGGCGCTCCATCTTCGAGCTCCCATCTGGCTTAGCCCGCGGACGTCGCTGGCGACCCAGGCGCACTGCTAGCCCCAGAAGCAGTATGCCAATAGCCAGATCAAGTGCCGCGCTTGGCGCATAGTGCAAGCCCGTCGCGCCCACATCGCTCAGCACGAACAGGATCAACACGCCCGTCGTATACGTCACGAGGGCAGCCGCTGCGACGAAGGCGACCACACGCGCGCGGACTTGGGAGCTCTTGCCCAATGCGATTACTGCCGCCACAGCCGGCGGATAGATCGAGGCGGCGAACGCCAGGGCGAGGGCTTGTGGTGGCATCTAGATATTGCAATGTGCCGCTACCAAAGGACGTCTCAGTCGGCACTGGCGGGAAACAGCCTATGGGCGTGAGGAGACGCCAGCCGGCAGATTGGATGCGCGAGGCTCAGAGTTTCGGATGCGCCAGAGCACAACAGCTCGCTAGGCAAGCAGCTGGCAGCGTGCTCACGGTAGGTGTCGCGGTCAGAGACATTCCATCGGAGTCCAAAGCCTACGGTTGCGCGCTTTGTGGGGGCTATCCGGTCGTCTGGTTGCGCGTGGAGGCGCGAATCGTCAGATTCGCGCCTCCAAGAGTCTGAGCGGGCACGATCGGCGGTGTGGCTGGCGTTACGCAAGGTGGCGGCAATCAGGGGAGGGAGTAGGAGACACGGCTCGACTTGAGAGGTCGAACACGTGAACCTCTGTATGGCGCTACGGCTGAGGCGTGTCTGCAGAAGGCGTCGCGCCTGCGGCAGGGGCACCGGGCCCGTTGGCCGCGAATTCGTTTCCACGTTGAACAGCACCGACCAGGCAGGGAAACATGGCTTCAATCAATCAGACGCGCTCGAGAGCCCCCTCGTTGCGCCCCGTGCACGATGGGGTGCCACGTGGCCACGTCACCGAGATCCAGCGTGCCCGTATGCTCAGCGCCGCGGTCGATGCGATCGAGGAAAACGGATACGCACGATTGACCGTAGCCCAGGTGATCGGCCGCGCGAAAGTCTCGCGCAAGACGTTCTATGACCTCTTCGTAGATCGCGAGGACTGTTTTTTGGCGGTGTTCGAACGGACGCTCGAGCAGATGAGGATCCGAGTCGTCGAGGCATACGAGCAGGACTCCACCTGGCGAGAGAAAGTGCGCGGGGGCTTGGCCTCGTTGCTTGTGTTCATAGACGAGGAGCCAGAGCTTGCACGACTTTGCGTCGTGGACGCGCTCGGCGGGGGAGCGCGCGTCTTGGAGGAGCGTTCGCGCGTCTTGGAGCAGCTGCGTAAGGTCATCGACCAAGGTCGCACCGCCGCCACGGTGAGACGGGAGCCTCCCAGCGTGACCGCCGAAGGAGTGATCGGCGCGGTCTTCGCGGTGATCCACACGCGTTTGCTCGAACGCAGCCCCAAGCCCTACATCGGCCTTCACGGTTCCTTGATGAGCATGATCGTGCTCCCATACCTCGGCGTGCGGGCCGCCAGCCGCGAACTCTCGCGTTCGGCACCGGATGTGCGCAGGCGTGGCAAGAGCGAGGCAGGCGTTGGCAAGGACCCGATGGCTGGGCTGGAGATGCGCTTGACCTACCGAACTGTGCGGGTGCTCACAGCCATAAGAGAGCACCCCGGGGCAAGTAACCGGGAAGTCGCGGATGGTGCAGGCATCTCCGACCAGGGTCAGATCTCCAAGTTGCTCTCTCGTTTGGAGCGCCTGGACTTGATCGAAAACGTCGACCGGGCTCAATCGAAGGGAGCCCCAAACGAATGGTGCTTGACCGAGCGCGGTGAGCGCGTGGAGCGGGCCACTAGACCGATGTAGGCCCATCAAGAGGGAGCGCTCGCGCGGCGCCGGTCCGCCTCGGAGCCGGCGCTTCGTGTCCATGCGTAAAGCCTCGTACACACGGTTGCTCTACCTTGAGAGGTCACAAGCACTGGAAGGGGTCGCGGGTGCCGTTGCAGGGGTGGAGCAGGCGTCGCAGAGCCGTGGAGGCACGGGAGTTGCTGGCCGCAGCCGGAGGGGTCTTCGACCGCTCGCTCGACCCCGGCCAGACGATGCGGGCAATCGCCGAAGTTGCGGTGCCCAGGATCGCGCAGATGTGTGCGATCGACCTCCTAGGCGAGGACGGTGGGGTAGCGGACATGGTTGTGGTGTCTGACCGCCCCGAGCTGGCGGAGCGCTTCAGCGCGATGCGTACCGAGCACCCGCTCGATATGAGCAGCGAGCATCCGGCAGCACGTGCGGTCCGCTCACGGGAGCTGGTGGTCTCTGATTTGACCGACGCCCAATCACTCGGGCAGATAACACAGGGGGATCGTGAGTTCGTGCGGTCAGGCGGTTACCGCTCGATTGTGGCGATTCCCTTGATCGCTCGCGGACGCTTGCTTGGAGCGCTGTCGTTCTTCTACTCACGTGACGCCCGTCGTCAAGACCCCGAGCACCTCGCGCTCCTGCGCGACCTCGCCGATCGTGCCGCCGTAGCGCTCTACAACGCGAACATGTACGTGGCGCGCACTCATTTGGCGCGGACCTTGCAGCGCAGCCTGCTGCCCGACACGTTGCCGGTGCTCGACCGGGTCGCCCTCTCGTCGGCCTATCACCCGGTTGGTGAGGGTAACGAGGTGGGCGGTGACTTCTATGACGTGTTCACGACACCGCTCGGTTGCTGGATGGCCGTAGGGGACGTATGCGGCAAGGGACCAGAGGCGGCCGCGGTGACCGCGCTCGTGCGCCATAGCATTCGCGCGTTCGCGTTCGTGCGCCCAAGCCCCGCCCAGGTACTCGGAGCAGTCAACGAGGTGATGCTCGGGCACGCTCTCTCCCACCGCTTTGCCACGGTCATTTTGGCTCGCTTGGACTTGGCCTCTGAACCAATGAGGGCGACGATTGCCGGCGCAGGCCATCCACCGCCCGTTTTGCTTGGTGGCGATGGATTGACACGGTGTCCGGGCATCCAAGGGACGATGTTGGGGGTCCGTCCCGGCTCAGACGTGCGTGACCTCAAGCTCGAGCTCCAGCCCGGGTCCACGCTCGTGCTCTACACCGATGGTCTCTTGGACGCGGGCGCGCCACGGCGCGGGTTGACCCCGATGCAGCTATGTCACATGCTCGCCGCGTATAGCGGTGCCGCTCCGCATGCGATCGTTCAACACCTGGAGCGACTGGCGCTGTCCAGCGGCGCCGGCCGCCTGCGCGACGACGTGGCGATCGTTGCCGCCCGAGTCGTCGCTTGATCCCTGCCAGCATGCTCATAGCGCAGAACCTTTAGCGTGGGCTGTCTCCGAGTGCTCCCGACAGTTGGGGGTTCTATAGGTCTTTGAGGTTGAGGTCGGACGGGTCCCCGTTTAGGGACCCGTCCGTGCCTCGGCTCAGGCTGCCTCCTTCACCGCCAAGTGAAGAGAGAGGTTG
>DATMPT010000160.1:0-6722 GCA_035567355.1 Solirubrobacteraceae bacterium | reverse complement strand
GTGGCGTCACTCAGTAGCCCGTGCTGCCGTGATCGCCTCATCCACAACCGACACGTCGAGGCCCGCGTCGGCGACGCTCTGGCGAACCTCAGCCAAACGCGCCCGTAGTTCCTCCTGAGCCGTCCGGCGCCTGGTCTCGGTTAGCCGGTCGTACTCGGCTGGACTGACGAGGACGGCCACGGCCTGCCCTCGCCGAGTGAGGACGACGGCCTCATCATCGGCGCCGACCTCTTCCGCGAGCTGGCTCAGCTTGCTTCGCGCCTTGTCTACTCCGATCGTGCGCTCCATGCTGTACTCCTATCGGTTTACCTTACTGCCAACCTTACGGTATTCCGTACTGCTAGTCAAGAGGCCGGATGAATCTCAGGCCAGCGGTCGATCAGCGAGCGCTGCCCGTCGATAACATTCGCGCTGCGATGCAAGACGCTTTCGGCCCCATGTGTGCCCTAAACGTGCCCCGCAGGGCACTTCCGTCTAGGGACCGCTTGGCAAAAACAGCGGATTTGCAGGGCAAAGGGCGATTAGCTCAGTTGGTTAGAGCGCTTCTCTGATAAGGAAGAGGTCCCTGGTTCGAATCCAGGATCGCCCATTGGGCGTATGGCGCCCTACTGGTAGGTATCCCTGGACATGCTTGCCTTGCCTACGGTTACGAGGCGCTTGCGGCTTGCTCGACGAAATGCTTGCTCAGGGTCGTCTCTTGGCCTTGGTAGTTGGAGCCGGCATCTGCGCCGTACAACTTGTCGGGCCGCTCGAGCATGGCTTCGAAGGCAAGCTTGCAGATTGGCTGGCGGTGCTCGACCATGAACGGGACATCGCGCGCGCGTACCTCCAAAGCGGCGCGCGAGCCGTGCTTGCGTCCGGTCGCGTCGTAGCCGAAGCCCGGGTCGAAGAACCCGGCGTAATGGGTGCGAAGCTCGCCGGCCGTGGGGTCGTAGGCCATCATCTCCGCCGCGTAGCCGGGCGGTACGCAGACCCCCTCGGCGGACAGCAAGAGATAGAAGACCTCGGGGTCGAGGACGATGCGACCGCCGGCCTCAGGGTGGACCGGCTCCCAGTAATCGCGCCAGCTGTAGTGAGCGAGCAAAGACAGGTCGAGACGGTTGCTGTTCTTCTTGGCGCGGTAACCCACGATCCGGTTATCGGGACCGCTGAGATCGACGCTCAGAAACAATCCGCCGGCGATCGCCAAGTCGCCCACCGGCACGACGTGCGAGTCCATGTAGAGCAGCGGAAACTCTTCGTGAACGCGGGTCAGCTCGGGATCGCCCACGCGTGAGTCCCCTGTGGCCAGCCGCAGCTGGTTCAAGCTCAGCAAGGGCTGGACACGCACCGCGAACGAGCGCGGGACAACCTCCAGGTAGAGCTTGCCACGGTAGCCCGCCGGGACCTCGTCGAAGCGGTGGTTGCCATCGGTTATGACTCGCGTAAAGACGTCCAGGCGACCGGTCGAGCTCTTGGGATTTGCCTTCGCCCGTACATGGCCAGGAAGATCGAGCTCCTCCACGAGCGGGATCAGATACGGCCGGTCGCGCTCGAGCGTGGCCCCGTCGCGCAGGTCCAGCCGGTCAAGGGCCAGATCGTGCACACGGTCCATCACCGGAGATCCGGCGCTCGGTAGGAAGCTGCAGCGCAGCGCCCATGCGTGGTCGGCGAGCCGCAGGTCGATGCTCGCCGGCTGGATGCTCTCGGGCTGGATGCGAAAGTCGCCGGAGGAGATCCAGCCTTGGTCCACCGCTTGCGAGAGACCCTGACTGGGAAGCACTCCGCACGCCGCGCTCGGGTCCAGCTGCGCCTGGGGTTCAGTTATCGGTTGCAGTTCTGCCACGTCGTTGCGCAAAAGGGATCTGGCGGAAGCTTGTCAAACACGTCCGGATGCTCACAGGCGGGCCGCGACGAGGCCCGCTGCGAGTAGCACCATACCGAGGGCACACGCCAGTAGGGCACCCTCCATCGGCGCGGCGATCGAGACGGCGTCGAGCTCCAGCGTGCGGCCGTTCTCCAGGCGCTGCTCGCCGCTCACCGAAGCGGTCTGTCTGCGCAGCTTGCGTACCGGCGTACTCAGGCGGCGCTGGGCCAAGCTCAACATCGTGCAGGCCGCGACTACCAACAGCCCGTCCAGCCGCAACTCCAGCGCCTGGGCAAAGAAAGCCGTGAGCGCCGGGAACGCTCCCCAGGCGAGCGCAAACCACAGGTCTGAGTGCATACGACCACCAAACAGCTCGAGGTTGTAGCCGACCGCAAGCACCACGCCCGCCACCACAAACGCCAGCAGCCACCAAGAGAGCGTGAAGGCCCCGACCACACCTATCGCTGCCGCCCCGGTTAGGGAGAGCACGGCGAGCGCCACGAGCGCGCGATCCGGTATGCCGGTCGACAATGGCCTTCCGTGCAGCTCGTCCAGTGCGTGCGCCGCCACGCCCATGCCTAGCAGGAAAGCGGCCAAAGTCCAAACCAGCCGGTAGCCGTACAGCCGGGGCGCTACAGCTGCCCCGATCGCCACATAGCTCAGATGCCAGGCTGTGTAGGGCGGATGCAGCAACGTCAATACGTCGCGCCCGCGACCTGGGCGAAGCGCATAGAAGGCCGGCCGCTCAAGCCGGCTCATGCTCGCCATCGAGCTCCCTTCCCGTCGCCACACTCCAGGGCATGGGCTCGCCCGCCGGTGCGTCCTGGCCATCCCCTACTGCGCTGCGGCCATCCACCGCTGCCTCGCTGTCCATCCCGGCCTCGCTGTCCATCCCGGCCTGCGTTGCGGCTCGCTTGGTGGCCCACATCACGACCCCGCCGCCCAGGCTCATCGGGCGCACACGGACGCCTGCGAGGCCGGCTTGCTCCCATAGCTCCACCACCCGCTCGACTGGGTAGCGCTTGTAGAAGCCGGGAATGCTCTCGGCGAGAAAGCGCCCCGTATAGGCCCACTCGCGCGAGACGAGTCTGCCGAGCGCCGGCAGCCCGATACGCGTGTAGAGCCTCCACAGCCCCCGCCACACGCGGTTCGGGGGCACGGCGAACTCGAGCGAAGCCACGCGTCCTCCCGGCTTCACGACCCGTGCAAGCTCCGCCAGCGTGGCGCCCGGATCGTGTACGTAGCGCAGCAGATACGTAAACGTCAGGTGGTCGAATGCCTCATCCGCGAATGGGAGCCGCTCGGCTTCCCCACGCACCAGGGTTACCCGCCGCGCGAGCTCGGCGTTGGCGGCGAGCTTCGCCTGCGCTCCCGCGAGCATCTGAGGACTCTGGTCCAAGCCCACCACCTCGCACCCGTAACGCCTCACAAGCGCTTGCGCCACCATGCCCGTACCACACGCCACATCCAGCACCCGCTCCTCGGCCCTGGCATCCACCGTCGCCACCATCGCCCGCCGCCAGCGTGGGTCCTGACCAAAGCTCAGCGCCGCGGCCATGCGGTCGTAGTGGCGGGGAAGCGATGCGAACAGCTCGAGCGCCTCGCGCTTGCGCGTGCTCGCGAGCGCCATCCCCTCCTCGAGCTCGCTCACCGTGAACAATCCGGGTTGGCCATCTGTATCGCCATACTTGCCTATTGCCCGAAGTGTAAGCCCGGCAACCTGCAACCAGTGCTGCAATCCCTCATATGGGGGCTAAGGCAACGCGGGAGACGTGCCGATGATGGCTCCGTGGCACCCTCATTTCGCCCCGTCCCTGTGCGCGTCGCTCTGCTGCGAGTAGCGCTTGCCCTCTCGACGATGCTGATAAGCGCGATTGCGGCGAGGCCAGCCGGCGCCATGGTCGCCGAAGTGAGTGGGACAAACGTCGGGCTGCAGCCTCGTGAAGAGGCTCGCTACTGGGAAGCTTATGCGAAGCCGGATGGGGTTGGGGGGCCGGCCGAACTGAACAGTGCGGTCGCAAGCTTCGGCAACAATCCCCTTCACGCAAACAAACCCGGGCCGGTGATGCACGCCGCTGGCACCTACGCCATATATTGGGACCCTCAAGACTATTACCACGGCGACTGGCAGGAGTTGATCGACGGGTTCCTGGCCAATCTCGGGTCGGCCGGCGGCAAGCTCAGCAACGTGTTTGCGGTGGACACCCAGTACACCGATAGGACCAATAAGCCAGCAACGAGTGCCTCCGCGTTTTATGGTGCCTACACGGACACCAATTCCTACCCGCAGAGCGAAGGGTGCGCGGACCCGCATCCGCTGGAATTCGGAATGCCCGTGCTCGAATCGGGCGGCCCGGTCTGCCTGACCGGCAAGCAGATACGAACCCAGATCGAAACCTTCATCGGCGAACAGCATGGTCTCCGGAAGGGCATGGGCACGATATTTTATCTCCTAACCCCTCCAGGCGTAACGGTCTGTCTGGACGGAGGCGGAGCCACCGGCCACTGCTCGGACTTCGCCGGCACCGAAGCAGAAATATCGAGCTACGAAGAAGAAAAGGCCACCTACCCCGAACGCTTGACGAAATACGAAGAAGAAAAGAAAGCGTACGAAAAGGCAAACAAGGCATACGAAGAAGAAAAGGCCAAATTGGAAAAAGAAGGTAAGCCCGACGAAGCGCGGCCGCCGGTCGAACCGACAAGGCCGGCTGAACCCAAACGCCCTGCGAGCTACACGGATTACACGAGGAGCTTCTGCAGCTACCACGCCGCCATCAGCCCGACAGACCCCGTGAACGGTGACGGCAATACGGTGCTCTATGCCGTCGTACCGTGGACGGCGGGCGGTGCGGGCGATAATCACCTCTTGGCCAAGGATCGTAACCAGGCCGCGGCCTGCCAGGACGGAGGCTTTCAACCCGGCAGCAAGCCAGGCGGCGAACTCGAGGAAAAAGAGCGCGAAAAGCCCCGCACGCCCAAGGAAGAAGAAGAATTCCACGAAAAGTCCAAAAAGGAACAGAGGGAAGAGGAAGAAGCAAGGGAACTCGGTCTCGACAAACCCCATGACCAGGAGCCCAATCAAATCGGCCTTGGTCCCGATGGCTCCTACGACACGGGACTGGCAGACCTGATCATCAACCAGATTGCGGTCGAGCAGCAGGACACTGTCACCGACCCGCTGCTGAATTCCTGGCAGGATTCAGCCGGCCAGGAGGTCACAGACGAGTGCCGCAACTCCTTCTTCCCGGGGACTGGCGCGGCAACCGCCGCCAGTCCGCTCACCAGGGCGGGCACGCTGTCAAATCAATCGCTCGCCAGCGGCAAATACTATCTCAACGATGCCTTCAATCTCGCTTCGCAGCGGCTGCCTTACCCCGGTGTTCCGTGTATGAACAATATTTCCCTCGAACCAAAATTCACCGCCCCAAGCCCAGTCAATGCAGGTGAAATCGTGGGCTTTGACGGGATGGAGTCAGATATCACGCTCGACGCGGCCATAGCGTTCTCTCCGGCCGGCGCCCCTCGCGCAAACTACGCTACTTACACATGGAGCTTTGGCGACGGCTCGCCCACTGTATCCGGCTTTGCTCCGGGCGCCCCATCGGCAAATTCTCCCGCCTTCTCACCCTGCGTCCTTCCCTGGGAAGCTCCGTGTGCCGCCAGCGCATATCACTCATACCAATACGGCGGCAAATACGAAGTGACGCTGATGGTGACGGATGTGGGCGGCAATACCGCAAGTGTGTCCAAGACGATCACCGTGGACGGCCCGGCCGCCCCATCGCCAGGACCAGCTGGCGGCGGGTCCTCGGGAGGGTCGGGTAATCCCGCGCCGGCCTCCGGTTCGCCATCCTCCGGTACAACTCCCGCTACCGTGCCGCTCACCTCGCCGACACCCGCGCCCGTGGTAACAGGCTTCGCGGCGTCCACGTCTCTCAAAAAGGTCTTGCATGGCGGACTCCCGGTGCGCTACTCCGCCAACGAGCAGGTGGCGGGCAGCATCCAGGTGCTGCTGGAAAGCGCCATCGCCAAGCGGCTCGGCGTGCACGGTGCGACCGCCACCGGCTTGCCGAAGGGCACCCCCAGCTCGATCGTCGTGGGCACCGCAGTGCTTGTCACCACGAGGGCCGGCCAAGGCACGATCCGCATCAAGTTCTCGGGTCGCACCGCCGCGCGCCTGAAGCACACCCACAAACTGAAGCTCATGCTGCGCCTGTTCGCCCGCAACGCCTCGCGCCAGTCCCCGCAGACGACGACCTCGCTCAGCACCGTAGTCCTCAACCCCTGAATCTAACCGTGAATCACGGCCTCCAGGGTGCTGGGCCAGCTCGGTCCTTGGCGGCATTTGCGCATGGCTGGGCCGCATCCCAGGAGCCGATTGGTTGGCGGCGCTAGAACCCCGCCGGGTGGCGCACCGCGTAGCCCGCCAGCGACGGCGTGGAGACCAGCCAGCGCGAGGCGTATGGTCCGGAGCGCCCGGCGGTGTCGAACCACATACCGTCCACGTCCATGAACGTGTGGCCGGCGTTGGCGTAGATCGTGATCCAGCGCCCCGGTCCCGGTTCGCCCCAGCTGGCGAGGTCGCCTGAGACGAGTGGGGCGCTGAGCAGGCCGCCGGCCGCCAAGGCATAGCTCACAGAGCCAGAGCAGTCATAGCCGTTGGCGATGAACGAACCGTGTCCGCCGCCCCATATGTAGGGAAAGTCGGCGATCGCGTTGCCGCCGGCGATCACACGCTGCACCGCTTCCGGCACCCCGGCGGGGATCGGGATCGTGCCGTTGCCGCCGACCGAGAAGCCGCCCGCGACGGGCGTCAGCACGCGCTGCTGTGCCGCGCGTTCCTGGGCCTTGGCCTTTTCCTCTTCGCCCAGCTCCT